>SKGZ01000152.1 GCA_007117175.1 Bacteriovoracales bacterium
CCATAATCAATTATTAGTAAAAATTCCTCTTGGAATTTTGTACCCCTTCTTCTCTATTTTTTCGATAAACTTAGGTATTAAACCTGTTGCTTGGAATTTCCCAATAATTTTACCTTGCTTATTCACACCCTCTTGTGTGTATTTAAAAATATCTTGCTGCGAGATTCCCTCGCCCTCCATTCCTGTGATCTCAGTAATATGGGTTATCCTTCGCGAACCATCGTCTAATCTTTGCTGTTGCACAACTAGATTGACAGCCGAAGCGATCATCTCCTTAATTCCTTTAGGACTTAAACCTGCACCCGCATATTGAACTAATGTCTCCAGTCGACTAATTGCATCCCTAGGGGAATTAGAGTGAATAGTTGTCATTGATCCGTCATGGCCTGTATTCATTGCCTGTAACATATCAAGCGCCTCACCACCTCGACACTCACCTACCACAATTCTATCTGGTTTCATTCTCAAGGTTTGCTTAACAAGTAGTCGAATATCAACTTCTCCATCCCCTTCCAGAGATGGAGGTCTGGTTTCAAGACGAACAACGTGTTCTTGAGGAAGATCCAACTCTGCTGAATCTTCACAAGTGATAATTCGCTCATTAGCAGGAATAAAACTTGCCAAAACATTAATCAGAGTTGTTTTCCCTGAGCCTGTTCCTCCACTGACAATAATATTTTGGTGAGACTCAACAGCAATCCTTAAAAAATCAGCCATTTCTTGAGTTAAAGAGCCAAAGCTCACTAAATCTTTGTAGGTTAAGCGATTCTCGGGAAACTTTCGTATCGTGATGGTGCATCCATCGATAGCACAAGGTGGAATGATAGCGTGAACTCTTGAGCCATCTTTTAGCCTGGCATCAACATAGGGTGTTTTCTCATCAATTCTCCTTCCGATAGGCTGAACTATCCGTTCGATCACTTGCCTCACTTGATGATCATTTGTAAAGGTAACATCTGATAGTTTGTTCTTACCCTCTTGTTCAAAGTAGATCTTCTTTGGACCGACCACCATAATTTCCGAAACCTTAGTATTAGCCAACAAATCCTCTAAAGGACCTAGGCCTAGCGCTTCATCTAATATTTCTTTCACAATTTGATTCATTTGTTCTTTTGATCGAAGAACATCTGTTGCATTTTCTTTATTTAAAAGATCAATCACGACTCTCTTGGTCTGCTCCTTTAAAATCACTTGAGCATGAGGATCCTTATTATCCTGTTTTTTAAAGTCAATTTCTTCAACTAAGCCCCTATGAATACGACTTTTTAACTCGGTCCAAGGATCTTTACTACCTGCACGAGCCTTGAGTGGAGCTGAAGAAGATTGAGGTTTTGCTATCTCCTTGCGATTAATTTTTTCCAATTGTGTTAAAATACTTTTTTGCTTAATCAAACGGACTAATGAGTAAACTCCATCAGCTAATGGAGCCGACTTGGAAAGAGTCACTAAAGGTGCTGATCGAGCTAGCGCCGCAATCGTATTCTTATCATCTCTGTTAAGAAGTGCCAGTGGTTTTTTACGCAATTGTTTGGTGATCACATCAGTGGAAATAGGATGAGAACTTTGGGATTGATTGACCACAAATTGAATCATCTCTTGGGGAATCATAGAACTAATAAGCTCCGAATAAAGTCTCTTAGTCTGATTAAGAACTAGCATATCTGGTGAAACCACTACCATTACTAAAGTAGAGTATTCTAAGAACTTGAGCGCCAAAGGATTAAGGTCGGAGCCTAAATCAACAACAGTGAGGGGGTATATTTTAGACAAAGTCTTTAATGTTCTGCCCAGTCCATCCACATCAATTGCCTGGGCCATCAATGGATCATTGGGGACTCCTATAAAAGAAACCCCCATCTTGTGTTGACTAATAAAGCTAGCCAACGCTCGGGGTTCCATTGAACCTGAAAAGGCACTTAGCTCTTTTAAGCTCTTATTTAATTTCATACCGGTAATCAAACTTTGATCCCCTGCTGATTTCATATCAGCATCAATTAAGAATGTTTTTTGCTTATTTTCAATAGAGTTAGCAAAAGCATAATTGGCGGCAACTACTGACTTACCAACTCCACCCTTTGCCCCAATAAAGCTAATCATATGGCCAGGCATCAAAAACCTCTTCTTCGAAACTTCCTTTTAATCTCTTCTGTACCCCCAGAAGCTGACTGTAAAATTTCAGGAGTTACGAAAATCACATATTGATTCTTGGAAATATTAAAAGATTTTGAACGCAAAAACATAAAGAAGTTGGTAGGTGCTTGTGCCCCCATCATTCCCCCTGCCATACCTGCTCCCATACCGGGGGCTCCCATTCCCATGCCCATTTGATCGGCTCCTGGATCGTTTTTATCAAAAGCTGTGAGGGATTGACTTTGCACTACTCCGCCAATCGCAGCTGACTCTCCAGACTTGACCATCACAAATGTTTCCAAAGTATTAGTGGTGGTAATAGGCTCACCTGAAACTGCGCGCTGTCCTGCTGGCAGACTGACAGTCACCGACATTTCCATATTAATATTATCTTCTTGCAATAACTTAGGAGTAACTCCCATATTGAACTGAACTTCCTGAGTGGCAGCTCTAGCAAACTCTCCACTACCTACCAAAAAAGGTGCCTGAGTATTTTTAGTAATGCTCGCCTTTTTCTCATCTTCAGTCACAACCATTCCAGACTGAATGACCCTGCCATAACCTGCATTACGCATAGATTGGATTTTAGGAAATAAATTTGAAATAGTTGCAGTGAAAGCATTAGAAGACTCACTCCCCACACTTCCATCAGTTCTGCGACCTAATTGTATTTGCCCTGAGTCAGCCCCTAAGGTTGGGGCCCACCTAAAACCAAAAATCCTCGAGTAATCTTTAGTCAATTCCACAAACTGTGTTGATATTTTCACTA
>SKGZ01000137.1 GCA_007117175.1 Bacteriovoracales bacterium
ACATTTGTTTTTTGACTTCTTTAAGATGAATGAAATTATTTTCCAAAATGAAGTCAATCGCTATCAAATGTTTAAGAGACTGCTCAGACAATTGGAAATAGTTGTGGAAGCAGATGGTCTTCAAAATCAAGTTTTAATTTTTGATAACGAATTCTATGAGACTTTAAATGCCTTTAAAAATCGTTTTGGGATAGAGGATCTTGATCGCTATGTCGATGTGATTGAATTGCTCAAGGAAGTTCTAATGGGCAAGCGTGGTCACATTACTGGCAGAGGTTTTAGTACTTTGCTAGGGCGGATCAACAAGGTGATTGAAAAGGGACTTTTCTTTGCTCAGGCCTATGAACAAAAAAGAGACTTAATGCGAGAACCTAGGAGTTTGCGCTCGCAAAACTTTAATAACCCTTATGATCCCAGATCGGATAGACGTAGACATCAACTTTATAATGATTTTGTGAGAGTGGTCCAAAACTATCGCTACTTTAAAGGAGAGAGAGTCGCTCCATATTTTGGGGATGAATATCGTCGAACAGCTAGGGGAGTGATTGAAGTCGGATTATTGGAGGATCTTTTGGATATGGTGATTCGTTTCTATGAGCATAAAATTCCATGCCACGACAGCCGCTTCATCCAAAGAGTAAATGGTCAAAACATTGATCGCCGCTGCTCAGAAGGAGAGCAATTTAATGGAACATTGAACTTGGCCCAATTGGAAGAAATTATTCTTGAACTCAAAGAACCCCTTATTGCATTGGGCATTGTGACTCGAAGCTTGGAAGTTTCCACAGCTGAAAATGTCACTCTTTTGAGTGATCTTTTTCAATACCAGTCCAATGGAGATGGTTTTATCTCAGTTCAAGAGGGTGTTGAGTTTGCTTTGCAGGTGATCACTGCCACTTCTATGGAAAAAAATGTTATTGAAGGTGTTTCTCAATATTGCCCGGTAACAGAGTACACCCTAGATGGGGAAAAAGTTCAAACAGTTCAGGTGCAATGTTTTAGAAAAAACTTTTACCGATTATTAGAAATGACATTTGAAGACCAAAATCAACAGCCATTTACTTATGCCCAGTACTTACCCCGACTCATGAATTATTATAGGGAGTCACTGTCTTTAGGTTTAACCCATCTGACTCACGAGATGGTAGTGCAATTAGAAAAATTTGCCAGGACATGCTCTGATCCAGAAATCCCAATGCTCAGCTCTGATTTAACAGTTGTTTACGGAGGGTTGTTTAATATTGAGTCCACATTATCTCGTTTTGATCGCAGTCGAAGTAATCGATTAGAACCAGAAGAGCTAGACTATGCTTATGATAACCACTTTCGCCCCGCTATTGAAGCGATTGTAAGAGATATTAATTCTTCTGCTGTTGCTTACTCTAAGAGTGTTTTTAAATATATTGTTAATAATGGGGAGATTCCTTCTCAGTCTCAATTATTGCTCTATCACTATTTTGGTAATAAGGAAGTTTCTGCAGATCGTCGACAAATTGCCAGGGTCTTAGCAATTATCAAGGAGCAATCTGGCTCAACTGAAGCAGTAGACATCTATTGTAAACGAGTTAAAGATCAATTACAGTAAAAGCTTAAATTGATACTTTTTGATAATGAGGAGTCGAGGTGAGCCAAGGTAGAGATTTTCTTTCCGAAAAACAACAATCACTGCAATTGATGCAAGAGAACTTTCAAAAAATTCGGAGGTCGCTTTGACTACCATCGCAAGGTTCAACGGATTAATGAAATTGAGGAATTAGAAGCATTAGAAGGGTTTTGGCAAGATGCTGATAATGCCGCTAAAATACAGAAAGAAAAATCTATTTTACAGAGTGTTTGTCAGGAACTCTCTGAGCTGAGTGATGCCTTCGAAGAATATGAGCTCACCGCAGAATATATCAAAGAGGGAGATGAGTCACTGACAGATGATCTTAAAAATCTTTATATTCATATTGAAAAATCCCTGGCAGAGCTTGAAAAAAAATCATTGTTATCCGATGAGCTTGACTTAAACAATGCTATTGTTTCCATCCATGCCGGAGCAGGAGGTACTGAGTCCTGTGACTGGGCGGCGATGCTTCACCGTATGTTATTACGCTGGGCGGAGAATAAAAAATTTAAAATTAAACCTATTGATAGCCAAGCAGGAGAGAGTGCGGGGTTAAAATCAGCAACTTTTATGGTTGAGGGGCCTTACGCCTTTGGTTTGCTCAAATCAGAGATTGGTATCCATCGTCTAGTACGGATTTCACCCTTTGATTCAAATGCCAGAAGACATACTTCATTTGCTTCCGTGTATGTTTCTGCTGAAGTGGATGATGAAATTGAGATTGAAATTCTAGACAAGGATATTCGAGTGGATGTTTATCGTTCAGGAGGAGCAGGCGGGCAGTCGGTGAATACTACCGACTCTGCGGTTCGCATCACTCACTTCCCAACAGGGGTGGTGGTGACCTGTCAAAATGAGCGCTCTCAAATCCAAAACAAACAGACTGCTATGAAGGTTCTTAAATCTAGGCTTTTTCAGTTAGAATTAGATGCCAGAATAGCAAAAAAAGAAGAGGCAGAGGGACAGAAAAAAGAAATAGGCTGGGGATCTCAAGTCAGGTCTTATGTATTGCATCCTTATAAAATGGTGAAGGATCATCGAACTCAATTTGAAAGTGGTAATGCAGAGAAAGTTTTGGATGGAGACTTAGATGATTTTATGAAGTCATATTTGCAGTGGAAAGCATTTGAGGGGCAAAGTGTTCAATCTTAAATTCTTTCAAAGTTTTTTTACACTTTTATTTAAAAATAAGAATATTTTATTTTTTACCTTTTTGGCGATTTTAGGGGTGGCGTTTTCTATTGCAGTTGTTCTTGGCAACCTTTGTCTGATGCAGGGCTATGATTATTA
>SKGZ01000158.1 GCA_007117175.1 Bacteriovoracales bacterium
AGGAGAGATTACGAATGCGAGTCAAATGAGTACTCCAACTTAAAAGAAAGGGGTGAGGATGATAATCCAAACTATAGCCCAAACCTTGTGCTCGTTCTAAGGAGTCAATGCGCACCTCAAAACCATCGTGGGCACTGCCATGTTGTGTTTCAAATAAGGTCAACGGCGAGCGGTAACCAATTCCATAGTGTAAACGAGAGTCTAGGTGCTCATGGTGGCGATACTTTAATTGAAAGCGCGGAGCAAAAACAACTTCATCCACTTCAGATTCACTGGCATTGCGATCAGTCCAATTAATGCTGACCTTATCAAAGCGAATCGAACTAGAAAGCTCTAATTGATCTGTTAAAAACCATTCATCTTGCAGATAAAAACCATAAGTGCGATGCTCAAAGTCATCTTTTTCTAAACCGTCCCACTCATAGAGCTTAATGGAATCTGATTTAAAACTGTGATTGCGATGATCGATCCCTACAGTTAAAAAGTGCTCATCTCCAATAAAGCGATTAATGCGCAAATCATTAAAGTTTAAGACGTCGGCATTGGAATAATCATAACCGTGATTATAAATAGAATCTTGATCTTGAGTGGCCAGTGCACTGGAAAATTTGAGATTAGTATCGTGATCGATATGATAAACAGCTGAAGCAGCGTACTCCCTTCTTTGAATGGCCACAAAATCGGTAATTTTGAGAGGATCCCCAGTATAGCGATTGCGCACATCTCCAGCAATGAAGTCATCTTCATTAGCCAAATTCAGGGGGAATTGATTGGGTCTTTCTCCAGTAGTGGTCCCTCCTAGAATCTCTAATTGTTGAGAAGAATGGCGCAGATTAATTTGCCAATTGGCATTAGGTTGCCACTCATATTTGAGTAAATAGCCTTTTGTTTGCATTTGCGGAGCCTCTGCCACAGCATTATGATCTTGATCCCAAAAACCATTTTCACTCCACTGGGCACCAGCTAAAAAACCATGGGCCTTGTTTTCACTCATTTTAGAGGCCAAGGCAGAATAAGAGCGAAAGTCACGATTTCCTGCTTTAATGGCAAAAGAAGTCTCCTCGGCACGAGCTGATTTGGTGCGAATATTGAGCACTCCCCCAATGGCCTCGGGAGCACCTAGACTCATACCAGGACCCCGTAAAACTTCCACCTGCTCAATGCCCACTACCGGAATAGCATCCATTCCATAGAAACTAGACACAGCTGAATGCAGGGGAATGCCGTCCACTAAGATGGTGGTATGCTCACTGCGCAGCCCATTGACCGTGACCCGCCTAGTGCCACAGGTGCCACAAGAAATTTGGGTGTCAATGCCCGGTTCATTATCAACCGCATCGGCAAGGGTCTGGGCATTTTTCTTTAATATCTTCTCACTAGAAACAATCTCAGTGCGAGTGATAGACTCTTTTTCAATACGATTCATGGGAAGATCGCGATCAGCATGGCCCAAAACAGTAATGGGGTCTAAATGAGACTCATGGGCCATCACCAAAGTTGAAAAACAAAAAACCAAAATGCGATGCATTAAATCCTCAAGTAGAAAATTGCAATTGACTTGCATTTATGCCATAAGCTTGTTAGATTTGCTAGCACAGAAAAAAAGGATCGCAAATGAAAAAAATGAATTGGATACTGCTTATACTACTCAGTTTGCAACTCAATTATGGTTGCGAGGCAAAGCAACCTCAAAGCCTTGCTAGAGCCGCTGGTCAAGAAAAACCTGAACACACTCCGGCCAGCCCCAGTCCTACTCACCAATGGAGCTTGGTCTATAAGGGAGAACATGCTTTTAATGGACGAGATTGCTACCTTCTTTTAGAAAAATCTTTGGCCCCTACTGAAGTGATTTTGGCCAGAACCAATTACTCTCATTTTGCTTTTGCTTTAGAAAAGCATAACTCTCAATCCTATCGCTCTGAAGAAAATGACTTGGGAGAGTTTCTGTGGGTGAATGTCGATACCATTGATGAAGATATCATTGAACTGGATAGTTTTCGCCAGCGTGTTTGGCACGTGAATCACTATCACAACGAACTGTGTGAAAACCTAAGAGAGAGCAATGTATTTCCTGATCTTGATGATATTGATCACGGGCACTGATTCCCTGGCTCAAGAAATAGCGCCCTGTTCACAAAAACAACAAGGCCCTGTGGTCGTCACCAGTAGTGACTGTGCTCAGTGTTTAAGTTTTATCAAGACTCTCAGCGATCAAAATTTATACCGCACCCAACTGGCCTTTACAGATCAAGATCCTCTTAAATTGCAACGTTATCTTCGCAAACATAAAATTGATCCCGCCTTTAGCTTTTGCCAGCTCTCCAACAATCACCCTTTACGACGCAAAACCAAGTATACTCCTACCTCTTATTGGATTGAAAACTCTCAAACGCAAACCCTCAATACTGAAACTTTCATCAAACGCCTTGAAAAACTCTAAATTCATCTTTATTTTTGTCTTGTTCACTCACTTGCTATTACTTTTTTATAGCAAAAGAGATTTTTTGATTCCCAAACCTCAAAGTCAAGATGAGAGTTCTTTTAGTGTCTCTTTACAAAAACCACAAATTAAGAAAAGTAGTGAAACTACTCCCCATCCTCAAACAACAAGTCCCACCCAAAAGACTCAAGAGCCTATTCAGCAAGAAGAAAAAATAGAACAAACTGCCAGCTCATCTCAGCCCAGCGCTCAAGAGCTAACTATACTAGAACAGTATGAGGCACTGATTCGCCAGTTAATCGAAAAGCATAAATTTTATCCTCTCAGGGCCAAGCGCTTAGGTCAGACAGGAGAAGTGGAATTAGAATTTGAAGTCAAAAAAGATGGCACACTCACCAATATTAAGATCCTCAATGCTTCCAATTTTAGCTCACTCAATGAAGCCAGCTTG
>SKGZ01000027.1 GCA_007117175.1 Bacteriovoracales bacterium
CGTCAGTAATCATGCAGAGTATTGTGCATGTACTCTATTTTCACGGTCCTCTTAATAGTTTCCTTTACGGAATAATGTGGTAAATAACAAGAGCCAAACAGGAAAAAGAAACATTTTTATACATCAGATTGATGTATATGCGACTTATTGTCTTTTACGAGTAGGGTTCGGTCTATATGGCAATGGTGATTGGTATCAAGGCCAATATACTTATAATCCAGATTTTCACTGTAAAACTGCGAATCTTCCTGATCCAAAGAGTGAGTCTTATGCTCATGGATGCCCAGATATGGCAGAAGTTTGTAGCGATGGAAAAATTCAGATGAGAATTCCACCGTCATGTGATTTCTTGTTGTGTGAATTTTAGAAAATGCTGGGATAACTTGGAGTCTGTGCAACTTTTTTTCCTCCAGAGCCGCGGTTACAAGATGGCTGAACAAGCATGGCATACCGCTCAAAACAGGTGGCCAGGGGCAATGGCTTCCCAAAGTGGTGAGACAGATATACCTACGTAATCAATAGGGTTTATTGAAAAACCTTGCAAATAATAGGTATAACTGTTATACTTTAATAGTGCGTTTTAAGTTCGATAAAAATAAGAGTAGGTCGCTTAAAGAAAACCCTAAAAGGGGAATCGACTTTATTGAGGCACAAGAGATATGGAGCTATCCGTATTATGAGGATTTTCGCTGTGATGATCCTGAGCAATTTCGCGCTATAGGTTGGGTTAAGGGCCAATTATATTCAGTCATTTTTGAAGTAAGAGAGGATAGCAAGGGAGAGTACTATCACCTTATAACTTTATGGAAATCAACAAAAGAGGAGGAAAAGCTTTATGAAAAAAATATCTAAAAAAACAAGTAAACAAAAAAAAATATCAGCAGATGACATTGCAGATTTAGCAGATCAAGGAAAGAATATCTCTAAGTTTTTCTCTAATTCTGGTAGCATGAAAAACCCAATTCAACGAGTCAATGTTGACTTTACTGTCTCAATGCTCAAGGAGTTAGATAAAGTCGCTAACGAGCTTAATATCAGTAGACAGGCGGTTATAAAAACTTATCTGCGACAGGCCTTGGATCAGCATCATATCGCTAAGTCGAAGGCAGGGTAGTTGGTAAATCAATTATGACTTAAGATCAGATAAGTACTTCAAAATCGTTAGAATGTTTTCAGGATAATATGTGCGATGGTGGTATTGAATATATATAGGTCTAATTAAAGACTTGTATCCTTTTATAATTTTTACTTTTCTGTTTTTTATCAGATGTTTACTCATAACAGCTCGTCCCATTCCAAGCTCTACCGCCTCTAAAATAGCATATATTTCTCCCATATAAGATTTTCGGTATTTAGTAGGAGGATTATTTTGAATTTGAAAAAACGAGTCCGTAACATCGTCATTTTCGTCATGGTCTAGGTATACATCATTACGTAGTTTTTTTTGATTATTCTCAATGAGAACATATTCCTCCGATCCTACTCTTGATTGATTAATACTTTGGTGAGGTAGAGAGTGATCAGAGATAACAATATCAGCTGAGTTGTTTTTAAGTATCGGATACAAATCCTTTACTTCATGGCAACTTGTTTTAAGCATGACATTGGGATGTTCTTTAGAGAAACGAGCAAGCCGTGGAAGGATTAGCGAGCGCATTATTGAAGAGTATGAAGCAATTCTAACTATTCCAGAGAGTTGTCCTTTGTGAGACTTAAAGTTTGATAAAAACTCATCTTCGATAATCTTGATTTGTTGACAGTATTGCAAAAGCTCAACGCCACTTTGAGTATGTTTAAGTTTTTTACCCTCACGAATGAATAAAGTCGATTCGAGTGTGTCTTCTAGGAGATGAATTCTTTGAGAGAGTGCAGACTGTGTGACTCCAATTGTCTGTGCAGCCTGAGTCATATGAAGGCACCGTGCTGTTTCATAGAAGGCTTGTAGACCAAGATTGCTCATCTCCATAATTAATAAGTTAATCTAATTAATATATTAAATCAATTAATTTTACTTTGGTTTCTGTGTGTAAGATAACTTTCTCTACACTAAGGAGGTGTTTATGAAAAAATTTTTGATTTTATTGAGTTTTTTGAGTCTTTATGGATTCAGCTGGGAGGGTAAAGAGTTAAATTGCGTTGACTTGCATTTGTCAGGAGAGTCTCCAAAAGACGAGTTAGTTATTAAGCTTAGAAGAAACCCAAGAAACAATGCTGATGGGTTTGTTACTTTGAAAACAACTAGCGGTCAGTTGCATGGAGGATGGTTTTGGCTTGCTGATGAAGAGCAAAGCAGATTGTCGATTTATAAAACGTACTATGTAGGAGTTACTTTCTCCAGAGGAACTACATTAGAAATTGCAGAACGACCTTTTAATATCCCATCTTTATGCGGTAGAGGAGCATGTGCTGATCCTGTCCAAAGAGAAACAAGATTTACATTTACTGCAAAAATTATAAGTGGGAGTTATGAAAATTATTTCCATTGCAGTCATTAGTTTTACTTTTATTGCAGGTATTGCATTAGCATACCTGCAATTTCTCATGTCTCAGTTCATCACCATTGAGTCTTGGGAATCTAAAACTGTTGATGGTACTCCTGTTTATAATAAGATTAGGTATATTCGCAGCAATAAGAAAGATATCTGGATGATGAATCAAAGTCATAAGGGGCTACATTCAACTCAATGGGATAGGCTTGCGATTATAGTCAATGCTGGTAAGGTGTCTTTTTATCAATTACCTAGTGGGGATTTAGATTGGGATGATCAACTTAAAAATCAGGCGATAGAAAATAGTGTCTCTTGTTATTTATGTCATTCAAATGGTCCAAGGGTAATAAGGCCAGAGCCAAATTCGTTGAAACAAATGCCATTGAAAAATAAGTTAGCTCTTTATGCAATGAACATGCGAATAAAAGCATATGGTCAGCTACAAGAGTCTGACTACCATAAGGTTACTGATAGAAATCTAAAAACACCATTTCGTTACCAAGGAAAAAAAGACAATGAAGTGCTACAAGTTCAATCCTGTGCGAGGTGCCACAATGAGACATCGTTGTTTGGCCGTGGTAATCTCACAAGACAAAATATTGTAACAATTGATTTTATGCTTAAAAACAAGCTTATGCCCCCAAGAGGATTTCAAATTTCTAATGATGATCAGAAAAAAATAACAGAGTTTATTAATGGATTTTAAAAAACTTTTACTCGTTTTTCTTTCTCAATCCAATTTTTCTTCGATTAGTGTCCTATAGTAGAGATGGCTTGGAGGAAACAAAGTTGCTGGTTCTAAGAAATGGTGGGACCACAAGGACTCGAACCTTGGACCGCCCGGTTATGAGCCGGGAGCTCTAACCAACTGAGCTATAGTCCCACAATGAAATAGCTTCATTCTAATCCAAAATTTAATACTTGCAAATGGTTAAAATATGTTAAATTGAGTGGATCAGGAGATTTTATGGAGATTGCTTTCAGTAAATACCACGGCAATGGAAATGATTTTTTATTGATTGATGGCACTGGGTGGGAACAGGATTTGATTCAGTTGTTGGATGTGCCCAAGGTTTGTCATCGTCGCTATGGAGTGGGGGCGGATGGGATTTTAGTGCTGCAATCCATGGAGCAGGCAAGGGCAAAAATTGTCATTTATAACGCTGATGGATCTGAGGCGAGTATGTGTGCCAATGGCGCTCGTTGCATGGCCCAGTTAGTGCAAGAGTGCTATGGTGAGCAGCGTTTGCAGATAGTGGCCAAGGCGGGAGTCTATGGGGCACAAGTACAGCAGGGATTGGTGAACTTAAGCTGTGACAATAGCTTTGAGTCAAGACAAGTGCCGGAAGGTTTTTTAATGAACACTGGGGTAGAGCATTTATTGGTGCAGGTGGATCAGCTGGAAAATTATCCTGTGCTGGAAAAAGGGCGGCAATTTCGCCAGCGCTATCAGAGCAATGTCAGTTTTTATCAAGAGCAAAATGGTGAGTTGGCAATGAGAACCTATGAAAAAGGTGTTGAGGATGAGACTTACTCTTGTGGGACGGCGGTGATGGCCTTGGCGGTTTTGCGCGGTGGTAAGGGGCTGGTTAGAACTCGAGGGGGAGAGTTACAGTGGCAAGTGGATGAGCAGCGTGTAAGTTATGGGGGAGTGGTAGAAAAGACCTTTGAAGGAAAGTTAATCATTCATGACAAGAATTGATCAGGAAATGAAATTGCGCGGCTTAGTGCAAACTCGCTCACAAGCAGCTTCCTTAATTAAGGCCAAAAAAGTTCTTTGCAATCAGCAACTGGTGAGTAAGGCCGGATTGATTGTGAATAAGGATGATCGAAGTGCATTATTAGATGAAGTTTATGTCAGTCGTGGAGCTTATAAATTATTGCAGGCTCTTAATGAGTTTGAATTAGAGGTGAAGGATTTAGTGTGCGCTGATGTGGGGGCGAGTACTGGGGGATTCACCCAAGTTTTATTAGAGCGAGGGGCCAAAAAGGTTTACGCCATTGATGTGGGGCAAGGGCAATTGCATGAAAGCTTAAGAGATGATTTGCGGGTGGAAAACTTAGAAAAATGTGACGTGAGAAAAATTCAGGGATTGAGTGATTTAGATTTTCTAGTGATGGATGTTTCTTTTATTTCAGTCGAGGCGGTGTGGTCATCTGTGTTGGGGTTAGTGAAGGATGGGGCTATGATGGTCATCTTAATTAAGCCTCAGTTTGAAGGGGTGATTGCCAAAGGAAAGGTCAGTAGTGAGCAGCAAAGGCAGCAGCGTTTGCAAAAAGTTTTAGCTTATGTGCAAGATCAGGGAGCTCAATTGCACAAGGTGAGTGCTTGTGATGTGAAGGGAAAAGAGGGCAATCAGGAGTATTTAGTTTTACTGAGTAAGAAGTTGAAAGCGATTTAGTACTTCAGGAGGCACTTCTTGTTTTTTGAGTTGTTCGTGAGGACGGATGGTGGAGAGGGCCAGGGATTTGAGGGTAAAGTCTAGGTCTAATTCAAAGAGTTCAGGAGAAAGGATACGATAGACTTTCCACAGTGAGGCGGTTGGGTTTTGCTCAATGCAGACAGCTCGACTCACTAGATTTTCTTCTAGTAGAATCTGCACATGCTCTCCTTTTTTGATATCATCGTTAGAGCCGCGATTCAGAACAATATAGTTAGTGGGGATGAGTTCAATAATGCGGGTTTTTAAAGTTTCCGCAGGCTCTAGCCCATAGCAATTTAAGCTTATCAATAAAGTGAGAAAAAGCGCTTTCATAGATCTATTTTAAGATGAGTTGGATGATCACTGCTGAAAGGGAAAAAACTTCCTTAATAGCGAAAGAGTTCTTTGACGGGAATAGAGATTTTTTTCTTGAGTAGAAAACTTAGGCTCATCACACCCACGGCTCCCATGGGGGTCAGTCCTGCTTTTTCGCACAAATCAATTGTGGCTCCCAAGGTTCCGCCAGTGGCGATAATATCATCGGCAATCAGCACTCGAGCAGCGTTTTGCGGAGATTTAATTTCAAGGGTGTCACTGCCGTATTCTAGTTGATAGTGTTGAGATAAAACCTGAGGTGGTAATTTGCCTTTTTTGCGAACTAGGATCAGTCCCTTATTGTTTTTGTAAGCTAAGGCAGAGGCAATGATAAAGCCGCGAGATTCAATTCCTGCAATAGCATCATAATCGTTATGGGGAAAGAGCTGGCAGAGATGATCGATGGTTTCATTGAAATGATAGCGAAGCAGAGGGGAGATATCTTTAAAGTTCACTCCCGGCTTAGGGAAATTGGCTACATTTTCAATTTTGCTTTCTAGTTCTTGTAAATTCACCAGCAAATCTCCTTTTAAAAAAGTCTATAACGGATCAAACGACATTCCAATTGGCCGTTATAAAAGATGAGTTTTCGATCACCTTTGAGTTCAATTTTTTTCATTAAGGGCGCTTGCTCCATGAAAAGATAGGCATTCCAGCCTTTAAACATTGCCTTAAGGTGTTCACCTAATTGGTAGTAGAGTTGTTCTAAATCTTCACTTTCTTGTTCGAGCCTAACGCCGTAGGGAAGGTTACTCAGAATAGTTCCATTTTGGGACTGAGGGCGTACTTTCAGAGCATCTTGTTGGGAAATGCGAATAATGGATTGCAGACCAGCAATCTGCACTTGCTCTTGGGCCAAGGCAACGGCCTTAGGATCTTGATCAAAACCAAAATAGCTGGGAGATTGCTGGTCAATTTGGGCCAGCTTTTGTTGGGCCTGTTGTCTATATTTGGCCTTGAGCTTTTTAAAATTATCAATTAAGTAGGGATCTTTTTTAAACCATAAGGTGTTTTTAAAGATCCACGGGTCTTGTTGGTGCAGTAAGTGCAGATAACTTGCGGGGATATTGTGCTCTGCCAGTGCTGTTTCAATCAGTAGCGTGGCACTGCCGCACATTAAATCATAAAGTGGTTTTTGCAGTTCGATGGATTGCCCTAGGGCCGCTGCCAGGTTTTCACGTAAGGGGGCTGCAGCTTGCGGGTGGCGGTAGCCGCGATTAGAAAGTGGTTCTCCACAAAGATCTAAGGAGACGATGACAGTATCGGTTTTCTCATTCAGTGTTGGAGTGACGTGTAAGTGAATAGAAATATCAGGGCTTATTTTCTCCACACTAGGTCTTTCATTAAAGTCATCTCGAAAGCGATCCACCAGACCGTCTTTAAAAATTTGCGAAAGAATAAGAGGATTGGTGTAGGGTGAGCGACGTTTGGTCTCGGGGCATGGGCTGAGTGTCGTCTTGATTTTAAAGCTTTGTTCAGGGGTGAAGTAAGTTTTCCACTTAATATTTCTGGCCAAAAAATAAAGGTCTTTTTCTTTGCTAATGGTGAATTGATAAATCTGTTTGAAGATACGGCTGGCAAAACGCGTGCGCAAAAGTAACTCCAGTGCTTTTTCGTTATAGCCAGTGCAAATCACACCAGAATTGGCAATTTCACAGTGGCGAAATCCAACTTCTTGCGCTTCTTGCAACAGCAGATTTTCTAATCCTTTCGGGCAGGAGACAAAATAGTGTTCTTTGAGTTGATAGGGTTGGTGTGCTTTCATAGTTGGAGTACTTGGTGATAGTGAAGGGCCCTTTGCAATAATTCTTTATAGCTTTCTTTTTTCTGTGGATCAATTTTTCCAGTGTAAAAGCGTTTAATTCTCCAAAGGGAAATAGAGAAAAGTCCCATGAGAATGGCCTGATGGAAAAAATCATTTTCAATACTGTTTAAAGGGCGAACAGATTCATAACTTTGGCGATAGATATTAATCAGGTCAGTATCCAGTTCACCAGCGACCAGACAAGAGCCGGAGATGGAGATTCCTAGATCCAAGATAAAATTGCCTCGACCGGCTTGTTCAAAGTCTAAAAGTTTAAGTATCTTTCCGTTTTGGCTCATGACATTATCGTAATAGAGATCCCCGTGGATGAGTCCTTGGGCAAAGGTCGTGTTGAGCATTTTCTGGATTAAGGACTTAGAGAAGACTTGTTCAAAGGCCTCTTTGAAGTCCTGAGGGCATAAGGGGTGGCACAGATAATCTAGAATTTGCGGCAATCCAAAACCGACTTGCGAGTGATGGCGAATCTCATCACTGGCCGGCACTAAGTGCAATTGAGCTAAGGCCTTGCCAATTTGCTGGCACAGTCCTGCTGAAATGGGAGAAACTTCTCCGGCAATAAAGGGATAAATCACCCCGGTAAAATCTGGAGTTTGATAAACAGGCCGAGAATCTTTATTAAGATAAGGCACTAAACTCAAGGGAAATTGCTGAGATTGCAGATAGAGAAGTATTTTTTGTTCGTCTAACAATTGTTGATAGCTTTTGTCATTGGAAATTTTAAGTAAAATTCGTTGTCCTGAGTCCAGCACTGCCTGGTAATTGGTATTAGAAATTCCGTGACCTTGCCCTTCTAGCGAGGTAATCTGACCTAAATCATATTGATCGATGATTTCATTGGCCTGGGCCAAGGTAATCTTAGAATAATGGGCCATCTGCTTAACCTCTATTGAAAGGACTAAAGGGAGATGATATGCTAGCTTGGCTTAAATGTTAATTGAATTTTAAGGAGATTCGTCATGAAAAGTTCCCATGGAAATGGTGCACCAACAGAAATTTTACCTTATAAGGTCAAGGATATCTCTTTGGCAAAATGGGGGCGAGAAGAAGTCAAAATTGCTGAAGCGGAAATGCCTGGTCTAATGGCATTACGACAAGAGTTTGGACACTCCAAGCCACTGAAAGGGGCGAATATCGCCGGCTGTTTACACATGACCATTCAAACGGCCGTTTTAATTGAAACCTTGATTGAATTAGGAGCCGATGTCAGATGGTCTTCATGTAATATTTTTTCCACCCAAGATCACGCTGCTGCGGCCATGGCCGATGCTAATATTGCTGTCTTTGCCTGGAAGGGAATGAATGAGCAGGAATTTGATTGGTGTATCGAGCAAACTCTTTTTAATTTTAAAGATGGCAAGCCGTTGAATATGATTCTCGATGACGGTGGAGATTTAACTAATATGGTTTTGGAT
The DNA here is from genome assembly GCA_007117175.1 of Bacteriovoracales bacterium. Taxonomy (GTDB): domain Bacteria; phylum Bdellovibrionota; class Bacteriovoracia; order Bacteriovoracales; family Bacteriovoracaceae; genus SKGZ01. The sequence goes on from SKGZ01000027.1 coordinate 8,525, forward strand.
AAATACCCCGAGTTGGTAAAGAACTTAAAAGGGATTTCCGAGGAGACCACCACTGGTGTGATGCGGCTTTATGAGCGCACCAAGAAAGGCACATTGCCGGTGCCGGCTATTAATGTGAACGACTCGGTGACTAAGTCTAAGTTTGATAATAAGTATGGTTGTAAGGAATCATGCGTGGACGCTATTCGCAGGGCCACTGATGTGATGATTGCTGGGAAAGTTGCAGTGGTGGCTGGTTATGGAGATGTGGGCAAAGGTTCAGCGGCTTCACTGCGTGGTAATGGAGCGCGAGTGATTGTGACTGAAATTGACCCTATCTGTGCACTCCAAGCTGCGATGGATGGTTATGAAGTGAAGAGAATGGATGAAGCGGTGAAGGAAGCCAATATTATCGTCACTGCCACTGGCAATAAGGATATTTTGGTGGATCGTCATTTTTTGAATATGAAAGATCAGGCCATTGTTTGTAATATTGGTCACTTTGATAATGAGATTGATGTCAGCTGGCTTAATGAAAAATTTGGTCACACTAAAAATACCATTAAGCCGCAAGTGGATCTTTATGATATTAATGGTAAGAAGATTATTCTTTTAGCTGAGGGAAGACTAGTGAATTTGGGCTGTGCTACTGGACACCCTTCTTTTGTCATGTCCAACTCATTTACTAATCAAACTTTGGCACAAATAGAGCTGTGGAATAATGGCAGCCAATATGAAAATAAGGTTTACACTCTACCGAAGCATTTAGATGAGAAAGTGGCTAGACTACACTTGGAAAAAATTGGAGTGACTTTAGAAGAGTTAACTCCCGATCAAGCAGAGTATATTGGAGTCGCCAAAGAGGGGCCTTATAAGTCAGATGAGTACCGCTACTAAGTTTAAAATTTATCTTGCCAGTGATCATGCAGGCTTTGAATTGAAAAAAGCCCTGTGTGATCACTTAAAGTCCCAGTCCCATCATCAAGTTGTTGAACTGGGCTGTTTTAGTACGCAAAGTTATCACTATCCTGAATCAACCATTGAAATGTGTCGCCGGATACAAAGCGAGAATCAATCTTTGGGGATTGCTATTTGTGGTTCTGGTATTGGCGTGAGCATGGTTGCCAATCGTTTTAGCAAGATTAGAGCTGCCAGGTGTGTGAGCTTAGAAGACGCCAAGCTGAGTCGTGAGCATAATAATGCCAATGTGCTTTGCTTAGGGGCAAGGGTGAATAGCCTAGAGCAATCTATGCAGATGGTCGATCTATGGTTGAAAACTGAGTTTGCAGGTGGACGGCATAGTGAAAGGATTGATCTTTTTGATCAAGCCTATGGGAGTGATCTGTGAAAATTCAACATACTCATGATCATGAACTGAGCCACTCCATGGTTCACTACTTATTGACGATTCATAAGCTGCGAGAAGTTCATGGCTATGCCAGAGTGACTGATATTGCCAAGGATCTCAACTTAACGAAAGGTAGTGTCTCTACCGCTATTAATAATTTGAAAAAAAGAGAGCTGGTGCAAGAAGATGAAAATAAGTTTTTATCACTAACTTCCTCTGGTCATCAAGAGGTGCACGCTATTTTATCATCAAAAACTCTACTTTATTATTTTTTAAGAGATATTTTAGGAGTTGAGGGAGAAGTGGCACATAAGGATTCATGTTTAATGGAACATCTTTTAAGCCCTGAAACTCGAGTCAAACTTTTTGATTATATGAAAAATCATAGTGAGCCTCTGAGTTTAGATTTATCTCTTTATGAGAGCTGGGATGATTTTAAAAACTCCCAGCGTGGAGACACTCACTTAGAAGAATAAAGAGCAAAAATAAAAAAGGAATTTTATGAACCCATCACTGACAAAACTTTCTAATCATTCACTACACGCTATTGAGTTTGACCAATTTGAACTTGCTGAGATTTTGCCAACCTTGAAACAGTTAGAAGAAAAAGCGCAACAAGATCTTAAAAAATATGAAGAAGATAATGAGACTAGTTTTCACTCAGTGATTGAAAAACTTGATGAAATTTCAGAGCCCTTAGACTATACTGCCAGCTTGTTTTATTTCTTTTACTCCACTGATTGCCAAGAGGTTATTCAAAAGGATAGTGAAGAAGTCTCTAAACTTTTGACTAATTTTAATAGTTCGATCACTTTGAATTCCAAAATCTTTGAAAGAATTAAAAAACTTTATTCTATGAAGCAAGATCTGGATCTTACCGATGAACAAAGAAGAATTTTAGAAAAAAACTATTCTGATTTTACTCGTAATGGAGCTTTATTATCAGAGCAAGATAAACAAAAATTAAGAGAGCTAGA
>SKGZ01000073.1 GCA_007117175.1 Bacteriovoracales bacterium
ATATGGTAGAGATGATGATGAGTCTTTTTAGGATGCGTGAAAAATTTTTTCAGTTAGTTGATTTAATGAAAGAAAAGAAAGCGCGCATAGTGAATATGTCATTTGGGGTTTCAGAAAAAAATATGAGAAGAATTATGAGTGAAGCTTATTATGAAATCCATGGAAAAGAAATAACCATAGAGCAATTAGAAAGAGATTTGAAAAACTACTATCAAACTCTTTTTGACAAAGCAGAAGAAAAATTAGAGGAGGCGCCAGATATACTTTTTGTTTTTTCTGCTGGTAACCACAGCCGTAATAACGATCATAACAGACACTTTCCCTCTAAGCTAAGAGTCCAAAATGCCATAACGGTAGCAGCTGTTAATGGAGAAAAACTATCGTCATTTTCTAATTTTAGCACGTGGAGAGTTGATTTTGCAGCTCGTGGGGTAGCAGTTCAAGCCAGAATGCCCTCTGCTATTGAAAGTACATTAAAACTTAATGGCGAACAAAGCTCCTACTCGCTTTTTAGTGGTACTTCTATGTCAGCGGCGATGGTCTCTAATTTGGCCGCCAGAATATTAGAAATGAATGAAAATCTAAGCAGCTTTGAGTTAAAGCAAATTATGATTAAAACAGCAGAATACAGTGCTTATCTCAAAGATAAGTTGATGAATCCATCTGTGATGTCTTATCCGCGAGCGTTGAAAGCAGCGAAATTAAGTAAGGTCTTACCATTGGAGAAGGCGATCTTAGCTTCAAAAAGCTATGTCATTCGACCTGAAAAGGATACAAGCTTAAATGTTTACCCAGAACTTTTAAGTAAAATCGTTGATCACTTAAAAACAAATCGATATTGTGATGCCAAATATTTCAGAATACTAGAGAGGTAAGAAATGTTGAAAGTTCTTATTTTCAAATTTTTATTTTTAAGCTTCGCAAGCTTGGCAGAGTTTGAACAGGTTGGTGAAACAAAACTCACCTATTATTTCTTTGATGTTTATAAAATTTCATATTGGAAAGATGCAGAAAATGCAAAAGAAAAACTTGAGTTGACTTATTTGAGGGATGTAGATAAAAAGCACTCTCTTAAGGGTTGGGAAAAAGGCCTTGAGTCATATCTAGAAAATAATGATTATAATGATGCCATTAATTGGATTATGTCTCATACCGTTGACATGAAAAAGGGTGATGTTTTTAAAATTATCAAGAAAGATAATACAGTTGAATTTGTTGTGAACGATGAAGTTAAGGCTAAGTCTAAAGATCAAAAAGTTTACCAATTAGTTTTTGAGCCTTGGATCGGAGAAAACCCAGTTGATCAGTCATTAAAAAAAGATTTATGTCCTAAAGAGTGCTCATGAAAAAAATCAGTATTGTCATTATCGCTAAGAATGAAGAGCTCAAGTTACAAAGAACCTTACACTCTATTAAGGGTAGAGATTGGGTAGACGAAATTGTCTTAGTTGATTCTGGCAGCCAGGATCAAACTATTGAAATCGCTAAGGCCAATGGTTGCAGGGTTATTCATCAGCCATTTTTGGGCTATGGTGAACAAAAAAATATAGGAGTTGATGCTGCCAATAATGACTGGATCTTAAATATAGACGCTGATGAAGTCATCAGTGATGAGTTATCTTCAGAAATTCAAACACTAGATTTAACGGCTACGCAGGCTTATGGGTATCATATTCTGATTTCTTTAGTTTTTTTGGGAAGACGAATGAGATATGGGCGTCAGTTTAGAAAACCACATTTAAGACTTTTTAATCGTCAGTTGGCAAAATTTAGAACGACACAAGTCCATGAAAAGGTTATGCCCTTAAGTGAGAGTGATTTACAGCGAGAGGTGCCGACCTTAAGGGGAGAGGTTTATCATTATAGTTATGATAATTTGCATGAGTACTTTGAAAAATTTAACCACTATACAACTTTAGCTGCGAGGGATTTAAAAGCAAAAAAAAATCAAAAATCAAAACGATTATTGATCTACTTTCGCTTTCCCCTGACTTTTCTTAAAATCTATCTGATACATGGGTCGGTGTTAGATGGCTATCAAGGATTTATCTGGTCGATGAATTCCGCTTTTTATAATGTCATTAAGTATGCCAAGTTTGATGAACTTAAAAATTTAGAGTAATGATAATGTTGTTACTGTTATTCATTATTATATTGAGTGTGATTGTCTACCTTGTTTTGCGCTATGGATTTTTTCTTCCTCGCAGGAAAGGTCTAAGAATTTTAATGTATCACAAAGTTAGTCTAGATCATCAAGATGGCTTGACTGTCACGCAAAGCCAATTAAAAGATCAGGTTCAGTATTTAAAAAATCAAGGTTATCAGTTTATTCATTTTTCACAACTAGCTCAATTGATTAAGAATAATGAAAACTTAGATAAAAAAGTTATTATGACTTTTGATGATGGTTATAGTCACTACCAAAAGAACTTATTTCCTATAATGGATGTCCCCTATACTTTGCTTTTACCCTTAGCTTATCTTGGTTCAAACAATGTATGGGATGGTGGAGCAGAGGCAATCTTGACTCTAGATGAAATTAAGAGTGTCATGGCCAAAAACTCCTTCATTGAAATTGGACTACACTCTTATTCTCATCTTAATTATCGCAAGGCAAGCTTAGTTGAGATCAAGAAGGACTTAGATCAGTGCTTTTCTTTTTTGAAAGAAAATGGGTTAGAGTTTTTTCCCGTTTTTGCTTACCCCTATGGCGCTTACCCTAAAAATAAACTTATTAAAAAACAAGTTGAAATTTTTTTCCAACAGCTAGGCTTAAAGTTTGCTTTGTGTATTGGCAATAAGGTGAATGCCAGTCTAAAAAATCCTTACCATCTTAAGCGCATCGATATTCGAGGCGATGATTCCATAGAAGATTTTCAAAAAAA
>SKGZ01000116.1 GCA_007117175.1 Bacteriovoracales bacterium
TGACTCACGAAAATTCCTCAATTGGAAGCTTGATCAATTGTTATTATGAAACTCTGGCCATCGTGAAAGTCCCCCCCGCTTGTTTTCACCCCCCCCCTAAAGTAGACTCTTTGGTCATTCAGTTAAACAAACGCTCATTGCCGCTTGTTGATTGGGAACAATTACTTCAATTTGAAGACTTTTTAAGGTATATTTTCTCCCAAAAAAGAAAGCAACTCAAATCAAAACTCAAAAAGAGATTTCCTAAGATTGAGAGTACTCTTTTGAGTCAAATTGGAATTAGTGAAAATGAAAGAGCAGAAAAACTCTCAATTGATCAAGTGGTTCACCTCTATTGCCATCTGCACTCTTAGCTTGAATGGACTTGCCAACTTGACAGCTAGCCATGTAGGGGAATTGGGCTCTCAAGGTCTGTGTCACTTTGACCAAGAAGCCAATCAACTCAGCTCAGCTCTCTGCCCCAGCTTGAATTCTTTCCAAAAGGGATTTCATCTCAATATGAATTTCTTTTCCACTCACTCTCATTTTAACTCCTTAGGACGTCTTGTCACCGGCAATCAATACACCCAAAGAGAGGTCCAATACCAAGAGGTTGACTTAACCCCAGCCTCTGAGCAAAGGCTAAGCCTCAATGGATTTGTGACTTGGGGAGAGTATCAAATTTCAGCCTATCTACTTGCTCCAATTCATAACTTAGTCTCCTTGCACTCTCCAGCTCCCGACTCTCCACAACTCTTACAAAACAGCAATCATCATCTTTTATTTAAAGCAAATATTTCTCGAAAATTTGAAAATCTGGCCATTAGCGTTGGAGCCACTCAGGGGTTTAAAGGACAAGTTCAAAGTCTCTTGGTGACTGCATTGGATGAATCATCAAGCCCATCTTATGTGGACATACAAGCAGATGTTGAGTCCCAATGGGCAATGGATCTTGAACTAGCCTATCAGTTCAATGAGCGCAACCTACTGGTTTTGCACTATCAGCAAAAAATGGATTATCGAGTTCAACAAACAGCTCAAGGAATCTCTCCACTGGGAAGCCTCTCTCGAGTGGATTATCAATTCACACTGGAAGGCTCTGCTCTTTTCTCACCTGAAAACTACCGCATAAGCTATCAATATCAAGCACAGTCCTTTTATCTACTAACCGGTATTCGCTATGAGCGATGGAGTGATTGGCAAGGGCCCAGCTTACAAATCAGCCAAGCTCAGGGAGTTCTAAGGGCCGGAGACAATTATCAGTATTCACGATTCAAAGACATTCTCATACCCTCTTTTGCCATTGCTTATCCTCTCACCAACAAGCAAAAACTCACATTGGGCTACAGTTATCGACCAAGTATCCTGACAGCTAGCCCTACCCATGATCGTGGTAATCGTCTTGATACCAATGTGAGTCAAATTGGTTTAAGTTACCAAAAACAATTGTCCTCCTTGGCCGGCAGTCAACTCACTATTGGCGCGTCGCATCAACACTTTCACTCTTTAAGAGTTGATAAACAATCGATCATGGAAGACGGCTCAGAGGGAGAGCCTATTGGTTCTCCTGGCTATGAATTAAAAGGCTCTGTACTAGTGATTGGAGCTGGATTAGCATTAAACTTTTAAGGTTAAACTATGTCTGGCATTAAAATTATTGCTAAAAATAAAAGAGCTCATTTTGATTACTTCTTAAGTGATAAGACAGAGGCTGGATTGTGCTTGCAGGGAACGGAGGTTAAAAGTCTGCGCGATGGTAAAGTGAGTCTAGCAGAAGCTTTTGTCACCATTGATCAAAAGTTTGAGCTGTGGCTGATCAATATGACAATTCCCCATTATTCTCATGGAAATCAATTTAACCATGACCCCACTCGCAAAAGAAAACTCTTGGTCCACAAAAAAGAGGCAAGGCAACTATTTAAAACAATGCAAATGAAAAATCTAACGCTCATTCCCACCGCACTCTACTTTAAAAAATCAAGAGTGAAGTTAGAAATTGCACTTGCCAAAGGTAAAAAGCTTTACGATAAACGACAGGTAGAGGCAAAAAAATCAGCTGAGAAGAAGATTAAGCAAAAGGATTATACTTAAATGTTGGAAAACACTGAAGGAAATATCATTAGCCAAATTTATCCTCTGGGAGAAAACGTCATTCTAAGCGAACAAAGGGCCCAAGAATTAATTCCATTACTCAGGGCCTTAACAAACAAGGTGCGTCAAAAGATCACCATGTTAAACTCTCAAAAACAGCATTACAGCAAAATGAGTTCTGAGTATCAAAACTTAGAAGAAATGATCAATAAAGAATTTGACCTTTGGTGTGATCATGTCCAGAGACTGGGAGCCTTTCCTCTTTCGTTTGGAAAATGTAAAATTCAGCTTCCAAGAAAATCGTTTCTTTGGGAATACCAAGAAGTGAAATGAGAACTCATCTAACTTTCATCATCCTTACAATATTTCTTTTAAGTTGCAGCCAAGAAAAAAAACTAATTATTCCATTGCGCACTGAAATTTCCACCCTCGATCCCCATCAGTCCTATGACATGATCTCAAATACCATTACTTATCAAGTTTATGAATCACTCTACACTTACCAATATCTGCAAAGACCCTATCAAATCCAACCACTCATTGCCAAAGGACTGCCTCAAGTCAGCAAAGATAATAAAACATATACGATCAAGATTAAGCCTAATATTCGCTATCATAATAAATCATTTCTGCCGGCCAATAGATCGGTTAAAGCTCAAGACATTATTACCAGCTTAAAGAGGTTAGCCTTTATTGAAACTAAAAGTCGTGGATGGTTCCTCTATCAAAATAAGATACAAGGATTAGACTCATTTAGAAATAAGGTTAAAAGCTTTAGTGAAATTTTCAAAACAGAAGTTGACGGGCTGAAAGCAATCAATGAACACACACTTCAGGTTCAACTCAATGAGCCTCTTACATTGCAACAATTCCTCAATCTTTTCTCTCTGAATTTTACAACACCACTACCAGAAGAAGGTCTTCGCTACCTAGAAAATGACCTTGAATCCCAAACTCTAGGAACAGGAGCTTACTATCTAGAAAAGACTGACTCTTATCCCATTCTCTTAAAGAAATTTGAGCAATACCAAACAATTCAATACCCTAGCGAGGGTGATCGATTTGCCAATGAAAATCAATTACTCAAAGATGCAGGAAAAAGCCTGCCATTTATCCAAACCATTGAACTTCCAGTTATCAAGGATGCCCTCGAACGCTGGAAACAATTAATTGCATCCAAAACACATATGACAGATCTACCATCTGAAATATTTAATCAAGTGATCAATTTAACGGGTCAACTTAACCCGCAATTTCAAAACAAAGGGCTTAAGGTCTTTGCAGCATCCTCAATGGCGTATTGGTGGATAGAGTTTAATATGGACGACCCAATTGTGGGTTCTAATCAATTGCTCAGACAGGCCATTGCCCATGCTATTGACAGAGATAAGTACATAGAGATTTTTACCAACAATACCGATCAAGTCGCAAACTCCCTCTTCCTACCAGGAATAATGGGCTACAACCCTTCGCATGAATTCCCCTTTCGCTACGACCTCGAAAAGGCAAAGTTATTGCTAGCAAAAGCGGGATATCCAAATGGAGAGAACATGCCTGTACTCAACTTTGAAACAAGAAGAGATAATGACCAACATAAGGAAATGGCGATTTTCATAAAAGAATCCCTAGAAAAGATTGGCATTAAAGTAGAATACACACTTAATACCTTCAGTGACTTTATTAACAAGTCAAAAAATTCCGAAATGCAAATGTGGCACGGAGGATGGCTAATGGACTATCCAGATCCAGAGAATATATTACAACTTCTCTACTCAAAAAATAAACATGGCAAGGGGCCCAATAAGTCAAACTATAACAATCCACAATTTGATATACTTTTTGAGCAGTATTTAAAAACAGAAACTGAAGAAGAAAAGATAAAAATTTTAAAAAATATAGAAGTCATTATTTCACAAGATCTTCCTTGGATTATTCTTAATTACTCCAAAAATTATTTTATTTACTCTGATGAAATTTCCAACTTTCGCCCCAATGAGCTTATTCCTAGCTATTTTAAATTTTTAAGAATGAATTAGACTACTTTTTACACCTCAAAGGATCTAAAAAATCGCGCAGAGAATCGCCAATAAGATTAAGGCTAAGGACGACTATTGTAATTAATATCCCCGGCGCGATTGCTATCTGTGGCACTTCAACCAATAAATCCTTACCCTGACTCAAGGTCGCCCCCCAAGACTGCAAAGCACCCTGAGGACCTAATCCTAAAAAACTTAAACTAGACTCAATAATAATAGCTCCTGATATTGAAAAAGATGTATGGACCACCAGCACCGGAATAATTAAAGGGTAAATATGACTTAGCAGAATACGCCAGTGGCTTGCGCCAATCATTTTAGCAGCAAGCACATGCTCTCGAACCTTTAAAGATAAAACCTCACCTCTAATCAACCTGGCTACCCCCATCCACCCTGTGAGCGAGATCGCTAAAATAATATTAAAATAGCTTGGGCCAAGAGCAGAGCTTAAAAAAATTGCTAATAAGATCCCTGGAAATGCCAAGAAGACATCTAGTAACCTCATTAAAAATTGGTCAACTCTTCCTCCAAAATATCCACTGATTAATCCCAGGAAAGAGCCAAGGACAACACTCAAAAAAACAGAAATTAAGCTCACTAAAAGAGAAACTCCTCCACCGTAAGCTAGCAGGGTCATAATATCATTGCCATTCTGATCACACCCCAACCAATTTTGCCAACTGACTCCACAAAGCCTTTGATCAAGATTAAAGATAACAGGAGGCTGAAAAAACAATACTCCGATAAAAATATAGCTAACAATAAGCCCGAGACAGAGAGCTGCTATGGTAAAACGCACCCTACTCATAAACAATCCTTGGATCAAGATAGGTATATAGCAAATCGACTGCTAAATTCACAAATAAGTATCCCAAAGCAATGAATAAAACACAGCCTTGGATCAAAGGATAATCACGACTATGAATAGCATCAATTAAGAGAGTACCAAGTCCCGGCCAATCAAAAATTTGTTCAGTGATAATTGATCCGCCCAACAGTACACCTAATTGCAACCCTGTAATAGTTAAGATAGAAAGAGAAGAGTTTTTCAGAACATGTTTTAATAAAACTGCAGTACCACTTAAACCCTTTGCCTTTGCAACTTTTGCATAGTCCTGACTTACATTTTCAAGTAAACTCGTTCTTGTCATACGGGCAAGAACAGCTGAGAGAGAGAGCCCCAGTGTTAAACTGGGCAAAACAAAATGTAGCAAGCTGTCATTTCCTGAAACTGGAAATAACTTAAGCTGTATGGAGAAGAAATAAATGAGCATTGGACCAAGCCAGAAATTAGGGATGGCCAGAGCCAGCGTTACAATACTAGTCAGTGATAAATCTAACCAACTTTGCTCTTTAAGTGCACAAAGAAATCCTACCGTCAGTCCCGCCCAGACAGAGACAAACAGTGAACTCAATGCCAGACTCAAGGTAGCCGCTAATCTTTCTTGAATGAGAGAGATCACTGGCTCTCCAGATAGCAATGATGAACCCAGATCAGCCTGAAGAAGCGAAGTAAAATAACTAAAGACCTGATTAAAAATACTTTGATCTAAGCCGAGTTGCTCTCTAACTTCAATTTTTTGTTGCTCTGTTGAATATGGACCTAAGATTTGGTCGAGAGGATCACCTGGAACTAAGTGCAAGAAAATGGCAACAATAGTGATCACACCCATAATTGATGGCACTAATAATAATAATCTATAACAAATATATTGTATCATTGACGATACTCCAATAGACCATCAAAGCGACCATCAAGGTATATTTGATAATCCTTAAGACGATTATTTTTAATTGCAACATTGTGCTCGTGCCATAAAAAAAGATAAGGTAAATCATCAGAAAGTATAAGTTGAACTTTGCCATAAAGTTTTTTTCTTTCCTCTGAATCAAGAGTGCTCGCAGCTAGATCTAATAATTGATCTAACTCTTTATTTTGATAATAACCACGATTGGCTCCATCAGGAGGGATACTCTTCGAGGAAAAAAGATAGCGAAGAATATCTGGGTCCTTAAAGCCTGTCCACTTAAGAAGCCACATCTGAGCAACTCCATGATCAACATCATTTTTAAACTTTCCCCAGTCCATGCTTTGAACTTTAACATTCACCCCCACTTGTTGCCATTGTTCTGCCAAGGCCTTAGCAACTTGCACTCTAAATGGATCATTGGGCACCGCTAAAACTAATTCTGGTATGTCTAGACCTGTTAATAATTTTTTTGCTAGCGATGGATCATAGACATGTGATTCCAAGCTCTCTTCATGATAAGGATCGGTGGGCAGCAATAAACCTGTCGCCGCAATAGCATGACCATAAAACATCTTATCAATAATTTTCTGAGGACTGATGGCAAGGCTCAGTGCCTGGCGAACCTTCGCCGAGGCAATAAAAGGATCTCTGAAGTTTAGACCAATATAAGCGGTGTTGAGTCCTACTGAAGAAGAAATATAAAGTGAATTTTCAGCTTGATCTAGAATATGAACCAAGTCATAATTCAATGCATTTTGAATAAGATCAATTTCACCTCTTTGCAATTTTGAAAACCGAGTTCTAACGTCTTTTACAAATTTAAATTTTAGTTTTTGAAATTGCAAATTAGGATTATTGGATGATAAAATCAGTTCATGACTATTTTTTGTGTCAATTTGATAATGACCACATCCTATGAGTTGATCTTCTTTCTCCAGAAATAATCCAAACACTAAATTCTGCAAGAAGCTAGGTTCTGATTTCTTTAAATGAAAGACTATATTCCTTTTATCAATAATTTCGATAGATTGAAGATTGTGGAAAGCAAATTTGCGAGGATAGACATTACTTTCAAGAAAGTTATCAAAAACATCCTTGATATGAGCTGCTGTGAGTGCCTCCCCATTATGGAATTGAAAGCCCGCTTTTAATTCTAAGGATAAGGACTTTTCATCTATCCAATGATACCTACTCACGACTTGTCCGCGAATTTGTGCCTGTCGATCAAACTCAAATAATGAGCAGTATATAAGTGACTCAATATACTGAGAGTTCGCATCAGTCGCATATCTTGGATCAATTGATCGAATCCTAGAATCCAGACCAACGACCAGTTCATCTTCTGCTTGATCAGGAGTTGAACAAGAAAGTAACAACAAAGACAAAAAAGTAAATAACTTCATGTCCTTATATTTTACACAATTGTTTAAAAAATAGACAAAAATCTTGCTTGCATGACATATAAATAGCTGTTTTTACACATTTATACTTGGCATAAGAGTTGAAGGTAATAGAGCAAAGGACTAAAGTATGAAAAAACTAATCACAATCACCAGTCTTATCTTTTTTTGTTCATGCCAGCAAATTTTTGATGGTCTTAATGAAAAAGTTTTAGTGGAAGGAACCATGAACCTCAGCAAGGGGCTAGAGAGTAACCTTGAAAATAAGGCAATAGTAGGGGCATGGAGAAGTGATCAGGAAACTCTTGAGTTAAGTGAACTTTTATATTTAAGTCACTCAGATCTTGTTGAATCAAAACTGGACGAAGAATTAAAGTTAATGAGTAAAAAACAATTAGAAGACATGCAAAATCTCACTATCTGCCAAGAAGAAGAAAATATCTTTCAGGTCACATCCGTTGATTATCAACTTGTTTTTATGCTTAATCAAGATTTTGAATATCAGGTCAATTTAATTGGACATCTCAACTTAGGTGATGAAGTTGTTGAATGCCTATACAGTGATACTCCCTATGACCTATTTAGTCCTGCATTAAGTGGTACTTACCAAAGGCTAGGTTCTTTAATTTATCTTGAGCAAGAAGGAATTATTTTAAGATTTGAAAAGAGTGATAATTCCTTAATTCTTAGTACAGTAGATTAAAAAGTGCGAGCAAGGAGCTCGCACTTTTTAATAAAATTATCGTTTAATTCCAATAATTTCTTGCAACATTTGATCAGTGGTGGAAATTGTCTTGGTATTAGCCTGAAAATTTCTTTGTGCATTCATCAGGTTAATAAACTCATCGGCAATATCAACATTCGAGAGCTCAATAGATTTTGATAAAACATTACCACGTCCATCAAGTCCTGGTTTACCTAAAGCAGCTTGGCCGGAGTTTAATGTCTCTTTAAAGAGGTTTCTTCCCATCTTAAATAGGCCCTCGTTATTATCAAAGCGAGCCACTGCAATCTGTGCTAACTCCTTGGTAACACCATTATCATAAGAAGCTGAAAGAATTCCATCGTCATTAAAACTCATACTGCCAAGTGATCCGGCAGAGTGACCATCCTGAGTGTGCCTTGCAAGGGAAGACTTAGAACCGTACTGGGTAATTGCATCAAGACCATCTCCCCCATCTGCTATAGTCTTACCAAAGTTAAATTTGATTTTTTGTCCTTGTTCCGCACCTTTAAAGTTAAATGAGTTTGTATTTTCTACCACCTCTTGCAGTTGTCCCTTACTATTAAATTGCAACTTACCAGAAGCCATTTCTATAAGCTGACCTGCCTCTGCTCCTTCTGCATCAGCTCCATCGACTAATGCTCGATATTCCCAGGCATTATCCGCAGTCTTATTAAAATGAAGATTGACGACTCGCTGTGTTCCTGTATTATCAAAAACTGTAATCGATGAGTTAAAGTTAGAAGAATCTAATGGGTTTTCAGCATTGAACTGAGTTGCGATCTCCCTTGAATCAAGATTCATCAAGACTGTCACTTCTTCTGTCGCCTTAGCAGGTAGAGTGGTCGTCGCGAGCTTAATATCACTTTTCTTACTAGTGATTTTTCCGTTGGCATCTGCAGAAAAACCCTGTACTCGATAGCCATCACCAGTGACTAAATGACCTTCTTTATCAAAGCGGAAGGCACCATCTCTAGTATATGCTTCTCCCCAAGGTGACTTCACGGCAAAGAAACCAGCACCGTCCAAAGCCAAATCAGTAATATTGTCTGTTCGGCTAACTGTACCTTGTGTAAACTTTGGGGTCACATGTGCTAACTTTGTTCCAGATCCGATCTGATCTCCTCCATCAATACCTTTAAATGACCTGGAAAGCATGTCTTGAAATTCTGCTCTAGAACCTTTAAAGCCGAATGTTCCAGCATTTGCGATGTTATCCCCGATGACATTCATACTATCACCTGAAGCCCTAAGACCGCTTACACCAATGTTAAATGAACCTAATACTCCCATTTGTCCCTCCTTAGACATATGCTGGCCTGTTTAACTTGACGAGTTCAAACAGAAAGCCCCCGGAAAGGACCGGCTTTAACCAGCTTTTTAATTTATAAAAATAGTCGAATCAATTTTAGTAAATACGTTATTATTTAATCCTTGTTTATCCATTGCAGTTACTACTGTATTATTCTTAACATCAACGATGTAAGCAGCTTGATCAGTAATTACCAATGAATCATGACCTCCTTTATTGCTAAGTTGAACAAGTGCATTCTTTAATTTTAAAAACTCTTCTGAATCAATTTTAATATTTCTCTGCTCAAGTCGTTTTTGCGCATGAGCAGAAATTTTTAAATCAGGACTAGGCCCTTGTTTTGTTTGCTGACTTAATATTTCAGCAAATTCATTTTTCTTAATATTTTCATTTTCTTTTTTATTCTGAAGAGAATCAGTTCGGTTGGAGCGAGAAATTATAATATCGTGTAATTCTGAATTTACTTTCATTTTATTGCACTCAATCCTTCTTGGTACTTTTTAACTCCATCCAGTTGGGCTTGTTTTTGATCTGCAGAATAAAATCCACTGACATCCCGGAGATAGACTTTTTTATTCCCAACACTTAAAACAGGCTCATCTCCATCGAATGTCACGGAGTCAACAATTCCTGAAACCTGAGTTTTGACAGGAATGCTGGTTGAATTCTCATCCCATGCGACCAGGCTAAGGGTGTACTCACCTTTAGGAGCAGGATATCCATCTAATGCCTTCCCATCCCAAACAACGGTTTGGCTTCCAGGCATAACATTTTCTTGATTAATCTCTTGGGCAATGTTCCCTTGACTATCCAAGATTCTAATGGCTAACTTATTGGCCTTTTTTTCTAGATTAAAAATAATGTCTTTGCTGGCACCATCTTCGGCTAGGCTTAAACTAGTTCCATCAGTCACGACCATTTGCCCTATAAAGCTTGCACTCAATGCCTTCTTTTCAGTAGCGGCATTCGTATTCATTCCTTCAAATTTTTGATTTAAATTGGAAAGTTGTTCAAGCTGTGAGAATTGTGCCAAATCAGCTGCAAATTTATTTTGATCCATTGGAGATGTAGGATCTTGATTTTGAAGTTGATGAGTTAATAACTTTAAAAAGTCATCTTTTCCCACTTTATTGTGAGACTCAGCATCTGCCGTTTTAAGTTTTCTAGCAAAGCTCTGCCCTGATGCTTTCTCTAACAAGCTTTGATCAACATGATTAGAAGTCTGTGCATCATCATTTTTTTTTGCAGGCATTTGTACATTCTGCAATGAATTCTGAGAATTGGTTAATGGACGACCGATGGCTGGCATTAAGCAGCGCTCCTTTGTTCTTGTAACAGCTCCCAAAGTTCATTTCTTCTTTGTCTTTCTGGGTTTTGCTCTGAATTTTTATTTTTTTGCTGATCGCTGGATTTGAAGCTGTGATCTTGAGATTCATTTTTTTCAAAAGAACTATTACTAGAATCTTCATTTGCCGATATTGAATTAAATAATGATTTTCCCTTGCTCATTTCAACA
>SKGZ01000048.1 GCA_007117175.1 Bacteriovoracales bacterium
ATTTCTTGATTTTGAACTTTGCCTTTGACTAACTCAAAAATAACAGGGTTCACATCTTCTTGTTTTCCAGACTTATCATATAAGTAAAAACCTTTCTGATTTTTCTTACCCAGTAACTCACGACTCACCAATTGAGATGAGAGAGCCGCAGGCTTCATTCTCGCCCCTAACTGCTGATAAAGGATTTCTCCAACCTTTTGAGAAACATCTAAACCAACCTCATCCATTAAGCGAAAAGGCCCCATAGGCATACCAAAATCTAAAGCTGCTTGATCAATCTCACCTATACTGACACCTTCTTCTAGAAGATAAGCTGCTTCATTGAGATAAGGAGCTAAAATTCTATTGACTAAAAAGCCAGGGCCATCTTTAACAACCACGGGTGTTTTGCCTGCTTTTAACGCCCAAGCTTTTAAAGCTTGAATCACTAGCGGATCGGCTTTAGCATGAGTGATTATTTCCACCAAAGGCATCTTATTCACAGGGTTAAAAAAATGTAATCCGGCAAAGCGCTCTGGTCTTTTTAAAGATTGACTCATCTCAGTTAAACTCAAAGAAGAAGTATTAGATGTAATAAGGCAATCTTCTGAGACATGTGATTCGACCTCGGCTAAAACTTTTTTCTTAATATCCATATTCTCAACAATAGCTTCAATCACTAAGTCACAACCTTGAAATGCGGAATAACTCAAAGTTGGCTGTATTAAATTCATACTTTTCTGGAATTGATCACGGGTTATTCTTTTTCTTTTCAGCTGAGAAGAAAAAATCTGAGAAGCTTGCTGTAAGCCCAAGTTAAGACCACTGGTGTTTACATCTTTCATGAGACAGTGCATTTGAGACTTGGCCATCAACCAAGCAATCCCTCCTCCCATTGTTCCTGCGCCAAGAACAGCCCCCATCTTAAGCTTGGGCAATTGCTCTTTATTTTGAACTTTCTTGGACTGATCAGTGAGAAAAAATAAATGCTGTAGACTTTGCGACTGGGGTGTCTGAGATAACTCTCCAAAGGCTTGAGCCTCCATGGCCAAATATTGCTTGCGATTCACCCCAGCACCTTTTTCTAGTAAGTCTAAAATCTTAAGAGGTGCAGGATAAAAACCTTTTGATTTTTTTAAAACACTTTCTCTTGCTTTTTTAAAGATAAGACTGCGAGTAAGAGGAAAACTTTCAGCAAAATTCATAACTGCAGAGCGCTTTACTTTTCGCTTAGGAAGTTTCTTTTCCAATATTCTAATTGCATTTTCTCTTAAACGAACTGCAGATAATGAATAATCAGCTAACCCAACAGAAAGAGCTTGTTTCGCACGCACCTGCCTGCCTGTTAAAATCATGTCCATTGCCTTAGCTAAACCCACCTTGCGTGGCAAGCGATAAGTTCCTCCAAAGCCCGGCAAGACACCTAACATAACCTCTGGTAGACCTAATTTAGTTTTATTAGAATCTGAAATAGCAATGAATCCACATGCAAGAGCTAGTTCTAACCCACCGCCAAGACAAATCCCGTCAACAAGAGCAAGAGTGGGACAAGGAAGGTCTTCAATTAAATTAAATAAGTCCTGCCCCTGAGCAGCCCCATCCTGAGCCTGTGCTTCAGAGCTAAGTGAGTTGATAATTTCCACATCAACACCCGCTAGGAAACAATCCTTTTTATGAGAAAAAAAGATGACTCCTTTTAGGTTCTCTTCTTGATGCGCTTTTTCCATCACATCTTTTAATTCTTCCAAAGTTTTCACTGACAGAGTGGTCAGGGATTTTTTCTCATTTTTTCCAAATCCAATCCACCAATAGTGATTTTCTTTTTCCAATGTGATTTTTTCGTACATATTAACCTCTATAGACTTTCAATGAGAACTGCTCCACCTTGACCTCCGCCAATACACAGAGAGCAGACTCCTCTTTTGACCTTTCTTCTTTTCATTTCATGGGCCATCGTCACAACCAGCCTTGCTCCAGTGGCACCCACAGGATGACCTAAAGCAATTCCACCTCCATTAACATTTAATTGTTCCATTGGAATCTCACCTAAGTTTTTCTCTATTCCCCAGCGAGAAGAATAGGAGGAATCCTTAAAGGCTGCTAAGACTGCTAGAACCTGAGCTGCAAAAGCTTCATTGATTTCAAATAGATCAATATCCTTGATCGATAATTGTGTTCTCTCAAATAAACCATTCATGGCCAAGAGAGGTCCCATGCCCAT
Source organism: Bacteriovoracales bacterium (assembly GCA_007117175.1). Classification (GTDB taxonomy): domain Bacteria; phylum Bdellovibrionota; class Bacteriovoracia; order Bacteriovoracales; family Bacteriovoracaceae; genus SKGZ01. The sequence goes on from SKGZ01000048.1 coordinate 2,201, forward strand.
TCGCTCCGGCTCTAGACCGTGAAAATGATAATCCACCATGCGGGCCATAGGCGTCAGATTATACTTTTTCAAGGCCTCTTCACTGCAAAGCAGAGTGACAGCCCCACCGTCAGTAATGGGGCAACTATTTCCAACTGTCACAGTACCAGTATTTTTTTCAAAATAAGGTTTTAATTTCGCCAAAGACTCAAGACTGGAGTTTGCTCGTGGTCCAATATCTTTTTCAATTAAGCGATCGAGATTAACTCCTCCTTGAATCGGTAAAATTTCATCTGCAAAACGGCCTTCTTCCATGGCCTTAATTGCTTTATGGTGAGAATCATTGGCAAATTGATCTTGCTGTTCTCTGGTAATACCAAATTCGCAAGCTAATAATTCTGCAGTTTGCCCCATATTCTTTCCACAAAAAGGATCTGTAAGCCCCTGCTCTATTGCAATCACCGGAGACAAATGAGGAAAGCGAAAGCTTAAAAGCGTTTTAACTTTTTTAGCAGTGGTTTTAGCCTGCATTAAATTAATAAAGAACTCAGTCATTTTTTTGCTAAAAAGAAGCGGCATTTGTGACATACTCTCAACTCCGCCTGCAAAAACTAAGTCCGCTCTTCCGCTACTAATTTTATCCATACCTTGGGCCACTGCTTCCATGGCAGAAGCGCAATTGCGATGAACTGAATAAGCACTCGTTTTTTTATCCAATCCAGCCTCTAATGCAATCACTCGTGCCACGTTGGGAAACTTAGCAGGAGTCCCAGTATTGCCCATAATCACCTCATCAACTTGGTCATTGCCAATTTGGTGAACAGACATCATGTGACGAACTAAATAATGCCCAAGATAGGGAGCTGCTACCTCCTTTAGATCAAATCCTGACTTGACTTGCGGGGTTCTTAAGGCATTCACAAGATAAACCGGCTTCATGGACTCTCCTTCTTCTCATATGATATTGAAACATTAAGAATTTTAATCATATTATGGCTGAATTCAAGCGAGAACAAAACAAAAAAGCCCCACTCATCTATGGGGCTTTTTTGTTTTGTTATTGTCAGAAACTAGTATTGAGTTTTTAAAAAGCGATAATGACACCTAATTGAGCACTCATAGCATTGGCACCTGCAATTTGATCTCCAATCTCTTCTAACATGCGGTGAAATCCTGGAGTATTGGTACGATCATTGGGATTGACCAGTCCTCTAGAATAGCTAAATTCTAAATTAATACCAAACATATCGGTAAAGTAGTAATCAGCTCCAGTGGCAATTCTGGCACTAAAGAAAGTGGTATCATATTTAGAATTCCATCCTGTATGACCCATGGCAAATGGACTCATCATACCGAAGTTAGAACCATGTATCTGATCACTAAACTCCAAGCTAATTCTATTATAAGAAATACCAAATCCCACATAAGGAACAAACTGCTCGCGAATAGCAATATTATAGCGTCCAAGTAAATCGATGGCAAAGTTATCAATATCAACACTGCGACCCATTTGATTCAAACCACTGTTAAACGGGGTTGCTGCGTAGCCATGGCCGAAACCATGCATCGGATAGGCTCCTGCTGTTGGGAAACAATTCATACCAAAGCTGCCAAAGCAACGCAAATCATTACTTTGCATACTCATCATTGAAACTCCAACCCCCATCGCAAATGACTTATTAAGATCTGCATCTAAGCGAAGACCAAATCCTGGATTAGACTCAATATTATTCAACCCATTTCCACTATAACTGGTGGCAAAGGCATAGGGAGTAATACGAATTTTCTCTACATAATCAAAATCCCTCTTTGCCTTGGCCTGTACTTGAGGAGCTGCCTGAGTGTGACTGACCTTATCTTCACGAAACTGATCACACTCTGGATCAGTAGAGTCATTAAGCAGACAATCAATCTTCTTATTGTATTCATTAATCTTTTTCTCAGAATTGCTCTTCTCATTGACGTAACGCTCGGTTGTTTTTGCTAGCTTTTCAGTGGTTCTCTGCAAGCGACGATACTTATCAGACTTCTGATTATTAAGCATAATTTGATCTGATTGCTTATCTAGCTCATTGCGAATGTATTCTAATTCCTCATCAGTAGGATTTTGTGCCTGTCCATCAACCACCAATGGATCTTCTGCGTAATTCATCACTCGATCCTGAGCATAGATGCCAGGGCCCACTAATGCCATTAGCATTAAAAGCAAAACACGATTCCACTTGATTCCACTTGATTGATTCATAATTCCTCCACAGTCATTCCTGACTCTTTATGTCAATATTCTACTAGCAGCTTATCAAATGACGCGGTGGACAACAATTTAAAAAAGGTTATCCTGTAAATTTTTCCGGAAGTGGTGTCAAAAAAATTAACGATTGATTGGAAATTGCTTAAAACGGCGCTCTTTGGGGCCAGTGAGACCAAAACTTTGCTCAAATTGCTCTAAATAATCAGAAAAAAACGAGTTTTCAGGATCAGCAAATTGAGCTCTCACCTGGGCAAAAATGCTATAGGCGATACTGACGATGACAAAAAGTAACAAAAGGTACTCAACAGATGTTTGCCCATATTGGGCCAAAGCTTTAAAGGAAGCTCTCAGCATAAGACTATTTTACGACAAGAAGAAATGGGTTAATAGAGGGGGCAAGATTTTTGATATTGTTTTTGCAAGTCAGCGAAATGACAAGCTATTCCCAGTCCATGAGTTTGATGAATAGAAAAGTCATAATCACAAGCTGATCTTTTAAAGGCCGAAGATGGAACAAAAGACTTTAATCGAGAATGACTTTTCAACTGAAAGTTAGTTTGCGAAGTCACATTCAGCAAAGTCCATCGCTGTCCAGGGGTTAAAACCTTAAGAGTTGCTAGAATTTTAGGCAAAATCTTATCTTTAATGATTTTGCTAGAAAGAAAAGACTCTAAATAGTACGGATATTTCAATCGTAATCGATTGCTTTCGAAAAAAAGTTGCAAAAATGGGGCATAGTAAGGATCGCAAAGCAGAGGCTGACAATGCAAAAGTGCGCCTTTTTGTTGATTTTGACTCTCAGATTGAAACTCAAAGCATAAAAAACCATGATGATAGCTAAAAAAAGACTGCTGATCCATGCTCTCTTGTAAAAAATACTTTTGATACTTTAAACGTCCTAGGGCCGAGTTTAAAACTAAAGAATTTTGTTGTACAGGCAATGAATCATGGTTAAGTTGAGTCATTTCAATTTCACCACCTAAACGCAAATATAATTTCTTAAGCTCTTGAGAAAAGCTTTCATTTAAAATGTGGTAGCCAGTCATAAGATTGATCAATAGAGTCGTTGACTGTTGTAAGTTCCAATTCACATACCCATCCTGTCCATAGAGCAAGCCAAGGTTTAATCTTAAACTCGAAAATTTTTGATCTGATAAGACAAGATGCAATTCTTGAAAAATCTTATAAAAAAGTTCAACGGACTCATCACTTCTCTTTAGAATTTTAAAATAATTTACTCTAGGCAAAGGTTTGAGTGAAAAAACAATTTCCTCTGCAATCTTTTCAATCCAGAGCGCCAGCAAATTATTAAAATTTTCTTCACCTATTTGAGTCAGGAATCCCCAAGAAGGAAGATGTCTTAAGTTAAGTTTTCCAAATAATTGTTTAAGGCAATCATAAGGACTCTGTTGGGAAAAATTGAGTAAGACCTGCTGTAAATTAATTGAAAGTGGATATAAATCTGTATATTTTTCAATTTCAAAAAGAGCTAAAATCTTTGATTTTTCACCCAGTTGTTGCAGGATTTTTCGATCTAGGCCCCCCAAAGGTACAACTTCTCTCCTCTTATTTTCAGCGCAAATATACAGACTTTTAGATAAAAGCTCAGATGGAATCATCGCCACTGGCAAAAAAGGGATGTCGCCCTGCTCATGAAAAATAACCTGATAGCTAGTTTTTTTCACACAAAATCACTTTTTTTAACTCAAGTCCATGGGATTCAATTTCACTTAACGTTTCTAATGTTATATCTTTTCTTGCTGGTTGAGAAAAAATTTTTTCTAAGAATTCATGTTTTTGCTCTAAAATGTTAACTGAATTTTGATCATAAGAAAGTAAAAATTCTGTTTCACTCGATCGCTCGACTCTTGGACCGCAAAAAACACAACAGCCGGCCATAAATGGCTCCATGACGGAGTGAACCGACGACCAACCACCTCCTACCAAAGCAAATTTAAAATCAGCATAAAGTTCACAAAGAATCCCTTTCACTTTAAGGATAACAATATTGGCCCCAAGCTCATTCCATGAGCTCTTAGCATCTAAAACTTCGCAGGGGATATTCTCTTTGGAAAAGACTGCTTGCATGGCCTTAATCTTCATTTCATCTAATTGATGAGGAATAATGACAACCCTGCCATTGCACTTAAGAAATTGTATCAGCTGATCCTTTAATTGATTCAAGTCCTCTTGCCATGCGCTACCAATGACTAGAGTTAAGTTGGAACCATTAACCCAGCGACAATAACTTTTATAAAAGGGCAAGGCTTGGCAAAGGGTCTGCTCTTTTTTGCTTAATCTTTTTATAATTTGCAAGGTTCTAAAATCTCCTACTCGTAAATCCTGTCCGGTATCAATTTCTTTCTTATAGAAAAGAAGGTCATCAGGAGTTGCAAAAACAATCTGATCAAAAAAAGGTAAGACTAAACGATTCCAAAAAGGAATTCTCTTCTTAAGCAGTCTTTGTTTTTTGAAGCTAGCACTAATCAGTACTCGATGAGTACAATGTTGAAAATGAACAACAAAACGAGGAAAAAAATCATAGCGAACTAAGTATACTTTTTTAGCACTCATCCATTTCTTAAAATCAACTTGCTTGAGAAAACAATAAGGAATCATTCGAACTGATTGAGGGTATTGTCGATAAAGGTTTTGCATACTATTCAGCACGCTCTTTGAAGTATAAATGAGCTCAACTTTTTTTCCTTTTTGAATAAGGTCATCCACCAATACTGCAATTTGCTCAAACTCGCCCTCACTGGAGAATTGGAAACAAGCATCCGCTTTCAGAGATTTTTGATTAAATGATTCACTCGCCTGATGGGAACTGTGCTCCTCTTCAAATACTAAGCGCTCTTGCAACCATCGAGGAGAAATGGGCAAATAGGCAATCTTAGATAGCAAGAAACCTAAAAAAACCTCTAAGTATGCTGCCAGTCTTAACTTAAACATTAAGCATCTCTTTTATTTTAGCTAGTACGATCTGAGGCTTAATCAGAGTTAAGCAAAAAGGTTCAGACCTAAAGCATGCTCGACTACCTGTAAGGCTACATGGCTTACACCATAAAGATTGACTTATGAATTGAGAGTTCTTCAAGTGAGGAGAAAAGCCAAAGTACTCACTGGTTGGTCCATAGATCATCAATGCCCTTACCCCAAGAGCTTCGGCTCCATGAAGTAGTCCCGTATCATTGCCTATAATCATTGTAGCTTTAGAGATTAAGTTAAAGCTTTCTGCTAGAGTCGTTTGACCTTGTAAATTAAAGAAACGAGATTCTTTAAAATCAAGCTGCTGGCAAAAGGAATCATCCTTTCCTCCCATGACCAATAGGTGATAGTGACTCAGCTTATCGTCAGCTAGAACAAGCTCAATCAGCTCTTTAAAGTAATTCACTGGCCATCTTTTTTGAGAATGTGCTGCTGAGGGCATTAAAATCAGATAAGGCATCGGTATTAAAAACTTTTGAGGACAAGCATTTGCAGCAAGTCCCAATGAAGTAAGCTGACCACTCTGGCCGGCATCCAATCTCTGAGATATTTTTTTAAGAATAGTTTCATCCATTTGTATGCCTAGCTGGGGTAAAAGATCGAATAAGATACGATGTGGAATTGGATTTTTTTCATTTTTTAAAAGGTTGACTCGAAAAAGCAAATAAATCCATCTTTTCAGACGCCTTTTATTCACTATCAAGCGAGGAATTGCAGGCAAAAACATTCGCACCAAAAATGATCTTAAGGACCCATGCAGGTCAATCAAAAGATCTATCTTTTCTATTTCTTTTAGGGTTCGCTGAGCAATCTTTCTGGCGCTGTGCTTTTTTCGATCAATAGTAATAACTTTTTTTAAACATGAATGAGATTCAAATAAATCTTTAAACTCATTTGAGGTTAATAGGTAGAGATTAGCACTTGGATAAAAAAACTTTAAAGCATTAAATACACTCGAGTAAACAATTAAATCGCCCATACTCGAAAAGCGTATTAGTAAAATATTTTGATATGACTTCACCTTAGATATTGTGCCAAATCTTTTGTGAAATATGAAAGGATGATTTTAGCTCCTGCTCTTTTTATTGAAGTTAAGCACTCTAAGGCTAATTGCTCTCTAGAGGCATGACCTTGCTTGGCCATGCTGTCAATCATGGCGTATTCACCACTGACCTGATAAGCTGCCACTGGCAAGTGAAAGTTTTGATTGAATTGGTAAATAATATCTAAATAAGCCAACGCAGGTTTAACCAGTAAAATATCAGCCCCTTCTTCTATGTCTAGCTGGGCCTCTCTTAAAGCTTCTCTGGAATTGGCAAAGTCCATTTGATAGCTTTTTTTATCACCATTTTTCGGGGCAGACTCTAGGGCCTGTCTAAATGGTCCATAAAAAGAAGAAGCATATTTAGCACAATAACTCATAATAATCGTTTGTTGATGACCATTTCTTTCCAAGGCCTGCCTAATCGATTTCACCCTGCCATCCATCATATCTGAAGGGCCAATGATATCGACTCCAGCGCTCGCCTGAAGGCATGCCATTCTAGCTAAGATTTCAACTGTTTCATCATTGATAATTTCCCCACTGTCAGTATCGACAAGACCGTCGTGACCATCACTAGAATACGGATCAAGAGCAACATCACCCATGATGACAATATCAGGATACCTTGCCTTTAAATCGCAAATCGTTTGTAAATAAAAGTTTTGGCCATCAGTGGCCAGTTTTCCATCTCTATCCTTTAATGACTCAGGAAAATGAGGAAAAAGAGCAAAGCTTTGAATTCCATGCTTCTCAAAAAGAGCTCCTATTTCTTCAATTAAGCGATCTGGTCCATAGCGATAATGGCCATCGAGCGACAGTATGGGCTCGAGAGCTCCTTTTTGAGATGTGACAAACATAGGATAAATCATCTCATTCAATCGAAGTGAGCTCTCTTGCACCATTTCTCGAATTGCGCAATTCTGTCTCAAACGTCTTGGCCTATTCAACATTACTCTCTCCACTGTCCTGTTGAGATTTTTGCAACTTAAGATAAGCTAAAGCGTACAGCTTCATCTGCTTGATAATACTGGCTAAGCCACTGGAGCGATTCATTGATAAATGCTCTAAAATTCCCAACTCGTTGAGAAAATCAGTTGGGGTTTCTACAATCACCTTGGGAGACTCACCACTAAAAATATTCACCAATAAACTGGCCAGACCTTTGACGATCATAGCATCACTATCACTTTGAAAATAGACACAATCACCTTCCAATTTAGCAACTAACCAAACCTGAGACTGACAACCCTTAACCCGATACTGCTCATTTTTGTACTCATCTGCCAAAGGTGGACAATTTTTGCCGATTTTAATCAATTGTTTATAGCGGTCTTCCCACTGACTCCATTGTGTAAATAACTCACTGAAATTACGAATTTTTTCACTTATATCGGCCATCTTAGACTCCCTTCTCTTACCTCTATTGCTTGCTGCCAGAAGAAAGTCAAGCAATTTTGCTAAAATGCCGATATAATTTGATAAGGAAGGATCTTTTTCTATGGGGAATCTAAGATCAGAGTTAGACAAACTAAAAGCGTATTCTGAAAAGGAAATCCGCAGCCTAGGGATACAACTTCATGAATTGTGGCTTATTCAGTTTGAAGGGGAGCTTAAAGGTCCTTATTATCAACTCGATTTATTGAAATACTCCATGTCTGCCCCTAAGTTTTATTCAAATCTGGCAACCTGCAATCTAGCCGATAAAAAATGGCTACCTTTTTTTGAACACGCTGTTTTCAATAAAAGAAATAGCGACAGACAAGTGAAAGTAGGAGTGTCAGGTCAAAAGGTTTATTTTTTCTTAGACCAAGGCCGACAAAAAGGCCCTTATCTTGAATCTGAAATTTTATCTAAGCTCAAAGAGGGAGTGATTAGCCTGGATACTTTAATTTCCCAGGATCATGGGGAAACTTGGAAGAAGTTTTACCACTTTAAGCAATTTGAGCGAAGAGATGAAAGCGAAGCGCAGACCACCATTAAAGTTCTCACTCCTCCAGAAGAAGAACAATTTAAAAAATCTAAAATTTATACAAAAACAGTCATCTCTAAGAGAAAACAAGATGACCAAGCCGATGTTGACATCAAGAGTGCTCTGCTCATCAGTCAAAGTCAATCTCAACAAAAAAAGAAAATTGCCAAGACTATAGACTCAGATGAAATCCCCAGCTATCAAGATTTTGAAAAGGAAAATCAAACAGATCTTCGCAC
>SKGZ01000023.1 GCA_007117175.1 Bacteriovoracales bacterium
CGTGATTTAGCGTGACATCGAAAAAGTGAGAGAAAGAGACTCTCTTGGCTAAGTTGTTAGAATTGTGGGCTTTCGCCCACATTCTGTAAATTTCAAAAAACTGGTTGTTGGTTGGTGGAGGTGGCGGGAATCGAACCCGCGTCCGAAATAATGTCTAGTAAAGAGTTCTACGTGTGTAGTCTCAGTATGCCCTGAAACTGGCTTACACATTTGTGTTAAAACGTGCAAAATCTCGGGTGTTTTCAAGTGTATCCCGACCGATCACCCTTGAGCTCTGATTACCGTCCGACTCAAGAAAAGGACTTTGCCAACTTGTTGTTATCGGGAGCCGGCGCCCTCAATGTCTGCGTAGCCTAAACTAGGCAGCCATAGCGAAAGATTCTTCGCCAAATACGTTTTGATCTCCTTTTTACTAGGCCGGGAGATCAACCTAGACACGCACTCAGTCCTTCTTTTACTCCGTCGAAACCAGGGCACCCCCTGATAGAAGCGGACTTAGCCGAAAACTAGTATAACACAGAGTAGCACAAATTGCTATTTCTCTTTCAAACTCGAGTTATTTTTGGTAGACATGGGCTTTGTGTTTTTTAAAGAGGAGACGGCATTGCCCAAGGCGTTGAGCGGACTTATTGAGGTGTGGAGAAATTCCCAGAGTCGATCGGATCGGTGGGGGATTGTGATTTCTGTCTTGTGCTGTATTCACTGCCTTTTGACACCGCTGATTTTCTTTATGGTGCCGCTGGCCGCAGGTTATTATTCCCATCATTTGCTGCACTTTATGGTGCTGTTGGTGGTGATTCCCCTGGCCCTTTGGGCCTTCGTTCGCCATTACAAACGCCATCAGCAAAAGACTCCGGGGCTCTTGGCCCTGGCCGGAATTGCCCTGCTTTTATCTGGGGTTGTGCTAGAGAGTGTCAGTTCCCTGCAGGTGCACTGGGATGCCTTCATTACCTTTGCCGGGGGGTTATTATTGGTGGTGGGGCACTGGATGAATATCCAAAAAACTCTCCATGTACACGGTTGCCATCACTGCCATGAGCCTCAGCACATTGCCATTCAAGACAGTGCTATTCAAGATTAGGAACAAACAATGAATCAAAAGAAATTTGCAATTCTTTTCTGCACAATTATTTTTGCCCTGCAGACTTATGCTCACCCCTGCCAAGTTCAATTGAAAAATTATGAAGTGGGCAATGGACACTTTTGGATTAACTTTGAACAGGCCCTGGAAAAGATCTTAGAAGAAAAAAACTATCAGATTAGTGGAGATGCCCAAAGAGAAATTGAGATTACAATTTCAACTTACAATGACAATAGTTGGTTTCGCTGGAGACGAGCGGTGGTGGAGTTATTTGAGCGCAAAGGTGAAGAGGTTTTGACTCACTACCGAGCTGAATCGCGCTGCCCTACTATTGAGTGTTCGCCTGATCGCTACCGTCGCTCACTGTTGAAGGTTTTCAGACAGATGAAGAGACAGTTCCCCCTTTGCCAGCAAACACCAACAAACAATTGAGGAGATCGAAGATGGATATTATTAGCCCCTTGCAATGGCGCTATGCTGTTAAACAATTTGATGCCAATCAAAAAATTCCCCAAAGCACCTTAGAGGAAATTCTTGAGGGCCTACGCCTGACTCCCTCTTCCTTTGGACTACAATTGTGGAAGTTCTTAGTTGTAGAAAATGATCAAGTTAAAGAAGATTTGATGTCCATGAGCTTTAAGCAAACTCAGGTCAGGGATTGTTCTCACTTTGTCATCATGTGCTCGCCCACTCTTCCCACTCACCAGCACGTGGATCAGTACATTCAAGACATCGCTCAAACTCGCGGGGGCAATCCCCAGAACTTAGATGCCTTTGCCAAGGTGATGAAAGACTTTATGGATCGCAAAGATGAGGCTGGCAAGCTTAAGTGGATGGACAACCAAATTTATATTGCCCTGGGAAGCTTACTCACCTTGTGCGCTATGAAGGGAATTGACACTTGTCCTATGGAAGGATTCTTGCCTAAGAAATACAACCAGTATTTAAATCTTGACGCTCAAAACCTGCGCTCTGTTGTGTGCTGTGCTCTTGGTTATCGCCATCAAGGTGATAAATACGCCTTGGAAACCAAGGTTCGCTTTCCCACCCATCAAGTCATTGAGCGCATTGTCTAAGGTCAATCTATCTGAGAACTTCAACATTGACATTAATGAAGTTGTAGTTCAAAATTACACAAATGTGGATAAAAAGAGAAATTACTCAACAAATTCAAGATGTTACTAGGACAAGACCTTGTGTACTGCTAACAGGAGCTCGACAGACAGGAAAGTCCTCGCTACTTGAAAAGACATTTCCTCATTATAATTACATCAGCTTAGATTTACCATCCATCGCCAGTGAGGCTCGTGAGAATGGGGAATATTTCTTAGAAAAAAATCAAGCTCCCATTATTATAGATGAAATTCAGTATGCTCCAGAGTTATTTAGGTTTATCAAGTCAGTTATTGATAAAAATCGCAGTCACTTTGGACGGTATTTATTAACTGGGTCACAAAAATTTCATTTGATGAAAGGAATTAATGAAAGTTTGTCCGGAAGAATTTCCATTTTAGAGTGTCACTCTCTTTCAATTCGAGAAATTTACAATCACAGTCAGTGCGAATTCTCGCATCAGCAAGTTCTCAAGTGGATGATTCAAGGTGGCTATCCCGAACTTCATGCGCACAACCTCAAAGCTGAAAGATTTTATGCGGACTATCTTGCAACTTATCTTGAAAGGGATGTCAGACAACTTGTGAATGTTAAGGATTTATCAACCTTTGATAAATTTCTCAGATTACTCGCACTAAGATCAGGTCAAATCTTATCCATGAACTCTATAGCTTCAGATGTTGGAGTGAGTGCCCATACCATCAAAAGTTGGATCTCTATTCTTGAAGCTAGTAATATTGTCTTTCTCTTGAAGCCACTTTATAACAACTATGGAAAAAGGTTAATCAAATCACCTAAACTCTATTTTTTAGACACAGGGCTTTTGTGTTTTCTAGCTGGAATTCACACGATTGAGGCTCTTGAGAGAAGTTCTTTGCTCGGCAGTTATTTTGAAACCCTTGCTCTCGGACAACTGGTTCGGCATTTCAGCAACAATGCCCTGCCCTGCAATCTGTACTACTTTAGAGATAATCATGGCAATGAAGTGGATTTTATCATTCCCCAAGGAAATCGATTAAAAATCTATGAATGCAAATGGAAATTACAAAGTGGAATTCCTCCCAAAAACCTTGAAAAATTTAAAAGTCTTGTGGGTGAAAAAAATATTATTCAATCCAAGGTTATCACCAGCTCCAATGTTTTAGAAAAAATTTCAAAAGATTGTTCAGTGACAAACTTAATTGATCTTTAATTTTTTTACTCTAACTATAACTTAGAACTGGTGAAGTTAAAGGGGTAATTGACCTTGGCCGGGCCGCCTTTGGGCGAAGGAAATTGCACTGACTTGATCACACCCATCAAACAACCGTGAACATTATTATCGTTAAGGGCCGATTTACTGACGTTAATGGTGCCCACTCGCCCGCCGGGAACGATGGTCCAACTCATTTCTACGATTCCCCCCATATTGGGATTGGCCAAAAGTCCGCGCTCATAACAGTATTGTAATTTACCCATAACCGCTTCGATGGCCTTGCGCACGGCCGCTTGATCTACGTTTCCTTGCACTGACATAGATTGGCTGGGACCGAAGGCGATGGCACCTGAGCCCTTAGAGCTGTGCAGTCCTTGATTGCTCACCTTTCCTTGCACGTAATTTAAGCTCTTACCACCTGCTGAACCGGAGATCTCCCCATCGGAAATAGTGGGTCCGGTAGCGATATTGCGAGAGCCAGAAGTACTAATAGGGCCAGAGGATGCGCCAGTGACATCACTGCCAGTGACTTTGGCCAATGAGGCCTTACCGGTTTGATCTTTAGCTCCCGCTAACCCGCGACCACCGATAAAGCGATCTTGAGAGTTAGCCGCTCCCTTGGGAGGAACGTTCACCGCAGCCTTACCTTTGGCCAAAAAGCCAAGTGAAGAAGCTGCTTTGGCCTTTTGCATGGCCAGCTTGCGGGCCTGTGCCCGGGCCGCTCTTTCTTTGGCAGCCTTGGCGGCCTTGGCCTTATCTGCGGGAGTGCTTCCCTGTTTAGATGGTCCTTTTTGAACCACTAAACGCTTAGGTGGATCCTTTCTTACCGTCACCTTCTTAGGTGGTGTTGGTTTAGGAGTTGGCTTTTGCACGACCTTTTTCTGAGGCTTAGGTTTAGGTGGTTCTGGCTTGGGCTTGGGTGGCTCAGGCTTAACCACTTTAGGCGGCTCAGGGGGCTTAGGTGGTTCTTTCTTCTCTTTAGGTTTGGGGGGCTCTTTTTTCTTTTCAAGTTTTTCTAAAAGATCAGCCACCCTTTTTTGATCCACCTTCTCCTCTTTTTCTACCACCACTGGTTTGGACTCAAACCAACTCTTGGGAATAAAAGTTAAAGCAGACATTTGTAAGAGTAAAACCACAACTGCGTAATAGGTTAAGCTATAATCAAGCGAGTAAAGAAAGTCTTCTCGCAAATTAAACTCAATATAGGTTCCATCTTTATGGCGCAGCCTTTTCTTCTGCCCAACCTTAATAGGTAGAGGATTGCCGCTGCCAGTTTGCACATAATAATGATAATCATCGTGCCGCTTGGTAAAGAAAAAGGTTGCGTCTTTAACAGTAACGCTAAACGATTCGCGATCAGTAACAGAGAACTGCTTATCTAGTAAGCGCGTACTCTCAGCAGATCTGAGATAGCGAATGTTTAAAAGTTTCTTCTTTTTCCAAAGCATAGTTTATTCTTTAATAATTCATCTGCTGAGTTTCCTCTTGGTAGTCTTTTCTCAGCTTAATAAAATCAATCGCCTCTTTTTCATTTTTAAGCATTAACATCATATTAAGATTGCGAGATTGCCCGTGCACTTCAATGGGCGCATTGGGATCACTGGCCGGACCTCGCTGGGCAGTCACCTTAGTTTTTGGAGTGACCTTGCGCGGAGCTGATTGTTTTTTTTGTGAAAAACTATATTGACTGATCAACATCATCACAATCACTAAAATAAATGTCTTCATCGCCTACTCCTCAATGTTTAGGCCTAGTAAGTCAAAGTAGTTAATTCCCAACTCAGCAGACTTACTCACCAGCCCGTTGATGATAAAATAGGGAACTGACTTATCAGCTTGAATCGCCATCTTAATAGGACGTTCAGTATCACTTGAACCGGCAAGCTCTCTTTTTTGCTTCACCTTCTCAGACTCCACCTTTAAGGCCTTTAAGAATTGACCTAGGATACGATCTTCTTCTGCTTTAAAATTTTGAAAACTAATCACCTGCTCTTTGCCCACTTGAATTTTCTGAGCACCTACGCCAATAGGTAAATCCACTTCCATTGCCTCACCTTCGATTTTTCCCACCACCTGAGGCATTTCCACAAAATCAGGTGGATCAGACTCTTCCACCACATCTGAATAATTCATAATTAAGAAAATTAAGATAATTGTCAGTGCGTCCATTAAAGAGGTGATATTTAATTTGGCTGGCTCTTTAGGCTTGTAAGCAAATTTTGGCATCTCACTCTCCTCCCGAGGACACATCGCCCTCTAAGGCCATGGGTAAAATCACCAAATTAAAGCGGGTTTTTTCCACCCCATTGGCACTGGCCAAACTGCGCTCCATCGGCTTTTTCACTTGATCCATCACTTGTAAGACTGATTCATATTTCACATCTTGATGAATACTCACTAAGACCGTGTCTAGTTTGGGAAATTCATCTTTAAAGCGCGCATAGAGCTCAAAAATACTGCGAGCTCCTTCCACACTGGGATCTTTGCGAAGCTTTTCCATCACTTCTGCTGTCTCTTCGTCAACGATCTCCCCTTCAATATAATCTGGTTGCACCATTAACCTGGCCATCACCATCTTTTCTTTCTTCTTTTCTGGCTCATCCATAGGCTCATCAGCGGCATCACTCACTCCCGGCACTGAAGCTTCAATGGCCAAGAAATGATGAAAGGCCATATTGCTTAAGAGCATGGGAATGATGATCAAAAGTAAGCTCATAAAGGGCAACAGGGCATCTGTCTCTTCAGGCTTTCTTTTAGCTGGAAATTTTGAAACTTTTTTCATCCTTGCCTCTAAGCTCCCGATGAGTTGTGATTAACCGTGTTTCTTAAATTCTTTAAATTCTCTAAACTCCGTTGATTCATTCACCACTGCTTTTTGGTGAGGCTTATGAACCACTAAGTGGGTAATCTCAGAGATGATCTCGTCATATTTTTTAATAATTGATTCTTCTTTTGTGGAAAGATAACTAAAGCAAATAATACAAGGAATCGCCACTACTAGACCAAAAGCAGTTGTGTTCATGGCGGTGGAAATACCGGCGGTTAAAGCTGCTGACTTTTCTGCGGCACTCAATCCAGTTAAGGAAGCAAAAGACTGAATCAAACCCACAATTGTTCCTAAGAGTCCCACCAATGTGGCCACGTTACCAATCGTATTAATATAAGTCGTTCTGGCCTGAATCCCCGGTAAGACTTTTTGAATCTCAATAGAAGCTGCAGAGTCAATGGCCTCTGGAGAATTATTAGAGTTATAAAGCACTGCTGCCAGTACCTTGGATAAAGGATGAGAAGTAGTTAAGCAAGCTTGATAAGCCTCTTGAACCTTTCCATCCTTGACCATGGAGCGAATCCTGGCAAAGAAACGATTGCGCACATCAAAATTGTAAGTCAGGGTCAAATACCTTTCTACAATTAGGGTTGAGGCAACCACCAATAAACCAAAAATTGGTAGCATGAATTGGATACCACCACTTGTTAAAAAATCGATAAAGAAACTCATTTTTTGCTCCTTAGACTAAAAGTCAACGACACTAAACCTAAAGTGCCTATCGGTCTTATTGTCGCCTTTTTTAAAGATTTTTTTTGAAATTCTTGATTTTCGGAAATTTTTGCCAAGTAAAGTGGGCGAGAAAAAGAGTTGGTTTTTTGCTAAAAATAAAGTGCCAAGAACTTAAGGCAGTCAAGTTTAGTCAGACAAAACACTAAGTGCAAGTAATTATTAACAAACAATAATAACCGAGTCATCCACTGCAATAGCTGGTCTAAAATTAAGTTTATGAGTCCATTAACCGTTAAAGCTTATAGAGGAGGGAAGGTTTCGATGAAGCTTAAAATTGCGTTTTTCGCCTTATTCTTGTTTTCATGTCTTGACGGCAAAAAAGAATTGCAACAGATAAAGCAACAAGAACTTAAGCCAGAACCTCCGCCAGTGACTCGAATCGAAGCCGACTACTGTCCTGTTGAAGACAGTCAAACCATTGCTGAAACCTTAGTGATTTTTGCCATGGATTACTCTGGTAGTAATTACAATCGAGTGATGTGGACAGATATGAGCCACGGTTGCTTTGAGGGAACAGATCCAGTCAACAAACGATTTGAAGAAATTATCTCGTTTATCGATGCTCAACAGGAGAGTGATAATAATATCATTAGTTACTCTATTATGCCTTGGGGAACAGATATTTTACCATCATGTTATAACGTTTTTGACAATCAAGGAAATTATGATCCTTATAATGGAACCAAGTCTTATTCTAATAAAGCAGGAGAAGTTAAAAAGTTTGCTAAGGCGTTAGTGAAAATCAAAAACGAAGATTTTGAGGACGATGAAGATATCGAGGCTTTTGAACTCGACCCTGAATGTGAAGGGTGGACAAATTATGTGGATACCATACAGCATATGAGCCAGACTAAGACACGCTACCTCAATGACCTCAGAGGTAAGTATTCAAAAAATAATCCTCAATATGAAAACTCTGAAGTCATAGTCTTTACTGTTGCAAATTTTGTTTCTGACGGAGAGCCTCGGATGCCCTTAGAAAGTCCAGGTCCAGATGGAAGAATGTCAGCCCTACAAAACTCAAATATCATTTATCAAAAAGTACTAGATTACATGAATATTCATAATGTTAATCTCTCAAACACTCGAATTAGCAGAGTCATTCCAACCTTTAATACCTCATTTTATACCACTCATAACGAATTAGTAAATAATGATCCAAGATGCCAAGGTCAAAGTGTACCCGATGAACAAATCCCAATCACCCTACTGCAAAATATGGCGTACCTGGGTAGCGGAGGTTATTACGATATTAGAGATAACCCTGACTATCGTAATTTTCGTATGCCAACTATCTTTAACCGTTATGAAACACAACAGGCCTTTGCCATTAATCGCAATGCTGTCTGGGAAAGAAATGAAAATGGAGTTCTAGGCTATTACTATGATACAGACAAAGACGGAATCTCAGATGAAAAAGAAAGACGTCTGGATTCCGATCCATATAATGCTGACAGCAATGGCAATGGTATCAGTGATGGGGTCATGCTTTTAATAAGACCAAACCAATCCCCTAGGGTCCCCTATGCATTTAATCCGATAGGCGGTTGCAGTGCAAAACAGGAAACAAATATTAATGGTTTGAGTGATTGTGACGAACTCGCTCTTGGGATGGACCCCAGTATCTCTGATGAAAGCAAAGATGGGATACCTGATGGCATTTTGGTAAGAGCAGGAGTGAACATCACCAGCTCTAATCACAGTTCAGATGTGGATGGTGATGGTTATACCAACCTAGATGAAATTCGCTTTAACTTTCCTGTCAGACATCACAACCGAGATTTACCAGAAGGAACTAAAAAGCAACTTTATACCGTTAAATCATTACCGGATGACCTCTATGATAAATCCTCTTGCAAGAGAATGATCATCGATGACTTCCGAGTGGCAGACTATGAAAAAGAGTTTGAGGTAGAGGTCTATTTCTACAGTCTGCAAGAATATGGAAAAATTAAAATGCTCAACAGGGCTCGTAAAACGGCAATGCCAGGTGACTTTATTAGGTTTCATCCAGATGATTTTACTGAGACCTACTTTGAGCAAAGTGAGTAAGATGTGAGAATCCTGCTGGACGTATTCATTTTTGTTTTCCTACTTACAGGCTGTATTGATGGCAAGAAAGAACTCACTCCCATAAGTCAAAATGTCGAAGAACCTAAGCATCCAACAGTCAATATCACCATGACTGATTATTGCGTTAAGGATGGTCAAAGAGTTAACTTTTTCCTCCACAATCCGTACGTAAGAGTCACGTCCCAAGGGGTCTTACTGGATAATGATGGTGATGGGATCCACAATGAAGAAGAAGAAGCCTTAAGCCAAATTTATAATATTAGCTCAGATCATTATGATACGTCTGGGGATCTCTACTTTGATCTTATTATTAAGCTAGGCAGCTATACTCCTGATGAACAAACACTCTTTCCAGAGTGTTTTTCTGCTCAAGACAGTAGCAATGATGGACTAATCGATTGCAATAAAGTACTTATGGGGCTCGACCCTCTCAAGTTTGATTATGACGGTGACGGGGTTCCAGACATCCTAGAGCTATACTTTGGCACTAACCCTTTAAGAGACGATTCATACTTAGACACAGTTAAAGATAATATGAATAACCTTGAAAAAATCAAGAGGGGAATTCCGATAAGAGAAAGTCGATTCTTACCTGAAATAAAAAAATATACTATGGAGTATAACTTAAAAGAAACTAAATCATCTATCCAAGATGGAAACTGCTTCCAATATCAAGTCAATAACATTCCCATCAATGACCATATCGCTATTAATAAACTATGGCTCTACTTTATTGAGTCGAGAAAGAAAAATGGCAAAACCGAAAACATTTTGAAAAGAATAGCAGTAGAGGTTTCAGGTCGAAGTGAGCAAGTTGATTACAAATTTGACTATAGAGATTATCTTTCTGATGGAGATGACTAAAGAATGAATAAAGTTAAACGACAGTTGAACTTATCATGGATTGCAATTATATTGCTCTCTCTCTTCTCTTGTGAAAAAGACCTCAAAGAACTCAACCCTTCCTCTGAACCTTTTCATACTGAAATGCATATTCAGATGTGCTCTCCTGAACCCGAGGAGTTAATAGGAGTCAATTACTATATCTATATTGTAGATATTTCTACTTCGATGACAGAAGATGACCCAAAAGGACAGCTTCGTTATACTCCCATTAAATCATTCATTGAAAACACAAGGAATTTCCCCAGCGATCGCCATGCACTTATTGTCTATTCTGACGAAGCACAAGTTCCTATACCTTTCATGACTCTTGAAAACTTTAGTATTATATTTGACCGCGACTTTATCTTTAGTCAGCGATATCAGGATGAAGGCTTCTCTCAAATGAATACAGGACTTAATCAAGCTCAAATTTTAATCTCCAATATTGTTGAGGAGTATCGCTTTGCAGCTATCAAGCCATCGATAAACTTTCAAATTATGATAGGAAGCAATGGTTACCCCACAAATATCAATGGACATATTGCCAAAGATGATATCATGTCCACCCTAACTAATAATAATCAAATAGGAATCATGGACCTAGAAAAGAATAATCAGTTTAATGACATTGTAAAGTCAGTCAAGATTAATACATTTTACTTTTGGGGTAACCCCTATGATCCGGACCCTCAGGAAACTCGTCCTGAAGATGCAGAAGAAGCAGA
>SKGZ01000074.1 GCA_007117175.1 Bacteriovoracales bacterium
CTAACTTGCACCCACCCCCTCTCAATACCCTTCATGGCCGCTTCAGGTGGAAACTGTGGCTCAATTCTCACCAGTGGCACTTCATCGCTGGAGCCACTGCCGCCACCGCCGGCTACCCCCATACCGCCAGCTCCCATGGCCAGAGGAATATCTAATTTAGGAGTGTCAAATTTCATTTGTGGTCTTTGTGGCTGAGTGTCTTGAGAGATTTTAATTTTCTCCTTCACCGTCTCTTCTTGCACTTCTTTTTTCTTAGGAAGCTGCCTTTTCTTGGTTTCTAATTCACTAGGACGTTGCAAACGGACAAACTCAATAAAGCTCTCGCTATTATCAGTAGGCCGCAATGACTTACCGCCAGAAATAAGCCAGCTCATCAGAAAAAAAAGAAAGAAGGTCACTAATGCAGCACTGAAACTGGCAATTAACCTTCTTTGTGAATTAGATATTTTCATTCATCCGCCTCTTATTGATCCCCAACAGTGCCAGCAACAGAAATATTAGTAATGCCCGCTGCGCGAACTTGATCCATCACTTGCACTAAAATTCCAGTTTTACTGGCCTTATCCGCCTGAATGACCACTCCCCCTTCAGGGCTTTCTGCACGCATTCGCTCCACATTCACCCGCACACTTCTAAGATCCACCTTGCGCTTATCTAACCAGATATCGCCCATCTCAGTGATGGCGATTAAAATACTGGTTTTTTCTTTGGTCTTAGCTGTGGAGGCAGTTGGTCGATTGACTTCCACTCCAGCCTCTTTCACAAATGAAGTGGTGACAATAAAAAAGATCAGCATGATAAAAACCACATCCAGCATGGGAGTCAAGTCAACTGCCGACTCTTCTTCTGGCATAAAATTCTTCTTTCTTCTCATATTCAGTTTCCTTTAATGGTTTTCTTTTAATTCATTCAACTGCTCTAAAAGTGTGGCACTGTGAGTTTTGGCCTTTTTACTTAAAGCGGCACTAAAGTACAGTCCTGATAAGGCCGTCACCATTCCCGCCATAGTGGGGATAGTGGCCATGGAAATTCCAGAGGCCATTAAGCGAGCATTACCCGTTCCTGTGATGGCCATCACATCAAAAACTGAGATCATTCCGGTGACAGTTCCCAATAGTCCTAACAGCGGGCAGAGATTCACTAAGGTTTTAATCATATCAATATTCTTAAAGCTCTCTTGCCGAAACTGAGAAAGCAGTGATTCTTGAATTCGATCTGCAGTCCATGAATCAGTAGAGAGTGATTCTTTCCAGCGAGATAAAAAATCACTTTGCATTTGTTGGCATTGATAGCGAAAAAAAAGAATGCGATCACAAATGAGTATCCACATAATCAGAGTCACCAACAAGATGAGCTTTAAAACAGCACCACCTTCAGCTAAAAACTCTAAGACTGCTTCAATCATTGATTACTTCCCTTGTTTAGCTTCACCTACTTTTAAAGAAAGTAGGCCAATGCTTTGCTCTTCTAGTAATTGCACTAAACTCTTGGCCTTAGTAGCTAGATAATTGTGCAAGAGCAGCATGGGAATAGCGCAAACCAATCCAAGAACAGTGGTCATTAAGGCACTAGAAATCCCCCCTGCCATTAACTTTGGATCTCCTGTCCCAAAGAGAGTGATGGTCTGAAAAGTCATGATCATCCCTGTCACTGTTCCCAAAAGCCCCATCAGTGGTCCAATAGCCGCCAAAATTTTAATAGTGGAAATCCCTTTTTCAAAAGCAGGAACTTCCTTCACTATGGCCTCATCTAATTTCAACTCCAAGGTTTCCTTTTCACTCTCGGCGTATTTTTCATAGACACTCATTAAGCGCCCTAAAGGATTGCTGAGATCAGCTTCTGAGCTTACTAATTGCTGATGGATTTGCTGTTTTTGCTTTTTTAAGAATAGAAAACGCTCCACACTGATGACTAAACCAATGAAGAGTAAGCATAAAATGATATAACCAACCACTCCCCCTTGATTCACTCTCTCTGTGAGATCTGGTGCGTTCACTAATAGGCCTAAAAGTGAACCGCGTGAGGGATCCAAACCAAATTCCACAATATCTCCACCTTTGGCCCGCTCTAATCTTTTGGCACTAGAGGTGTATTGGGAGCTGGGTTGCCTAGCAAAAACCACCACTTGAGAAGTTTCTGCTTGATAATTCAAATACTGCCCTTGAGCGATTAAATTAAACGCCCCTACTCGCGTGATCTCTTTGACTTCACTGGAACCATCCGCATTGATCACTTCCCTTTCAAAACGTACAATCTTACCAGACTCACTGGTCTCCTTGAGGATCTCCATCCAAAGCTGACGAAGCTCCTCACTGGTAGGAAGTTCCTTACGAGAAGCTAATTTTCTGACAAAATCATCGCGATCAGCATATTGAGCTGAAACCACTGAAGTCGAGAGCTGGGCAGTTAAGTCATTGGACATCTGCTTAACCACTCCAAACATTTCTCCCAAGGTTCCTGTGGCCTGGGCTAATTTATCTTCCAGTATAGTCAGTTCTTTTTCATTCTGATCAAAGTTTTGAGTCAGCTGTTGAGTGCGGGCTTCTAATTTGGCCAGTCGCGCCTTGGCCTCTTGTAGTAATTGGGCCTGTCGATCCTTAGCTGCTAAAAACTCTGTTTCTCTTTCTTGGATGATCGCGCTTTCTTGAGCTTGCTCTTGTTTTACTTTTTGAATGAGCTGATCCAATAAAGAGCCAGTCTGAGTGAGCGCTGTCAGTGAAAAAACGGCTACAAAAATCACTAGTAAATTTTTCATTTATTCTTTCTCCGAAATAAGTAGAGGAATCATTAACATGTCGGGAGCGGCTTGTTTTCTGGCAACTCGCAGAGCATCTCTAATCTTTTTACGAGCAGAACGCCCCAGAGCGACCCATTGTTTTTGAGTCTCATCCCAAAGTCCCTGCTCCTTACCATCTAAGCTTTGATAGAGAAGACTGAGCCGGCCGATGCGTAAAATATCCACAGTTTTACTCTGCCCTTTGCTATCTGTAATTTTATCGCGATAGGCTTCAATGGTTCGCCCGTACTCATTTTCCACTTGATAAGCTTCCATAATACGGCGAAATTTTTCAGAAGTACTGACATCCGCTCGATTCATCATTTTTTCTAAGCTCTTGGCCCGGCGAGCTCGCTCTTCAGCTAAAAAGGGGATATCTGCTTCTATAAAATCACTAAAAGTCTGCACCATTGAAATCATCAAAGGAACAATTTCTTGATTAGTGACATTCACTGAATCAATTTGTTCGGCAATGGAAACCTTCTCTTCTTCTTGGCTGACAATTAATTTCTCTAATTGTTCATTATAAATTTGAGTGTTCTCAATTTTTCTTAAAACAATGCGATACTCATCTAAAAGCTCTTGAGTTTTAGCATCAATTTGATCCACTTGCTTTTGTCCCTCTTGGGCCTGTTGATCACTTTTTAACTGCTCGCCAATGGCCTTGCCAAGTTTTTCTCGCTGAGCATGACTGTGCAGTGATAAGAAGACACAAATCAGTAAAATAACATTTTTGCTAATCATGATTAAAATCCTTGTTTAATTCCCACGAAGGCCAAAGGGCCGCGATTATTATAAAGTTCTTGATTGAGTTGATTATTAAGATTGGTATTATCCAATGGGGGGCGAGAAAATGTCACGTTTTGAATCCCCAAGGTGACATTCGTACTTGCCGCTAAACGCCAATTATAAGTTAAATCCACTTCGGTGTAGCGAGGAATATCTCCCTCTTGTGGCACAGATTTTTTATGAGTTCCAATGGTTCTCAATAAAATGCCAAGTCCATGATTATCACTTAGCGCAAACTGGAAGTTCAAAGAGCTTCTCCAGTCAGGATAACCATTTCGCTCTTCAGTCATGTCCATAAAACCTGCTCCAGGAAACCCCTCTTGACGAAAATGCAGGATATGAGAATAGTCATAAGTAATTCTTAAGAAATCTGCAATATTCAAATTAAATTGTAAGTCAAAACCACGGATCTCTTGTCGTGATAAGTTTTGCAAAGGAGCTGTTAGCAAATCAATATAACCTTGATCATCTCGAGCTACACTCACTCCATATTGACTTAAGTTCAACCCCATCATTTCCGCTCGGGTGACATCTTGATAATCAATGCCCACCACATTATCCAGATTGGTTTGCCACACATCCAAACTGGTCATAAAGTTGCGCGAAGGCTCAAAGACCACTCCCAAGTTCACTGACTTAGACTTTTCTTCTTGTAAGTTCTCATTACCGCCAGATTGAACACGATACTGTGCTGGTCGACAACTGGGAGCATTAGCAACTCCCTGAGCGCGTTCATTGGCACAAGCCACTTCATCCACAAAAGTAGGGAAACCAAAGGATTGCGCTGCATACAAGTCACGCAAGCTAGGAGCCATAAAGCCAGTTCCAGCTGATGCACGAAACATTAACTCTTTGAGTGGTTGAAATTTTACTCCCACCTTAGGATTAGTGGTATTACCAAAGTCATCAAAGCGATCGTGGCGAGCCGCTAACTGCACGTCCAAGCCTTTCATTAAGGGCAAAATCGTTTCAATAAAAGCAGAACGGCTAGTCCTACCTCCTTGCCCACTGGATCCACCACTACTGAAAACTTCTCCTCTTTCTGAAAGGGGGTCCACTCGATTGATAAAGTTTTCTTCGTTCATGGCCACCCCGAGCGCCACTCCGGCAACACCGCCTCCCATTTCCATTAACTCTCCGGTAATCTTGGCCTCATACATGGTATTGTGGGCCACCGCATCTTGCCAGGGAACATATTCAGCAGTTGCTAAGGAGCCAGGATTGATCTCTCTTTGCCCTGGAGCGGCAAAAGGATTAAAATCTCCATTGCTAATCAGATCATTTAAATTCGATTCCAAAGCATAGCCCGATCGACCAAAAGAAACATAGCGCACCCGATTGCGATCCATGGTCACTTCCCAGTCCCATTTAGCTCCTAAGTCACCGCGCAAACCCACTTGATACCCCACCGCAGTAGACTCATCTTCACTGACTCGATTACCTAATTCTACTGTTCGATAGCGAATATCTCCAGTCCCCCCTCCAGGAATAGCTCCCTCGAAAATTCCCGGAGCTGGTGCATATTGCCAGTTCACTCTTTTATTAGTCACCCCCACTCGCCCAAAGACAGTGATGTCATGATCTGTCTCATACTCAAAAGTGGTCATCCCACTTAACTGTCGTAGATCAGGAAGCCCCATCGACTCCTGAGAAAAATTATAACTACAAAACTCATTGTCTCCTAAACTGCGAATATCACCTGGCGAACAATTGGCATCGGCTCTCCAAGGTTGCCCATCTGGCTTATAACTACCAGGACTACCAATCAAAGACTCTCCTCCTGCCGAGAAGCCTCGATCACGATCAAAAATTCCAGTGTTATTACGATAAGACAAAACAGTGACAATAGAAGAGCGGGCAGTGGCAGTTCCAGTGATCAAATTCACATCTTCGGTCTCCCCTCCTCTGTACTTAGTAAAGGACTTATTATAACTCACTTCAGTTCCGTGGTAATCTCGATAGGTAATAATATTAACCACCCCACCCAAGGCATCAGAACCATAAGTGGCAGAAGCTCCATCTTTAAGAATTTCAATACGCTCCACCGCTGCCATGGGAATAAGGTTTAAATCCACTGCTCCCAAGAAGACATCCACAGGCAATCGCTTTCCATTAAGAAGCACTAGAGTTTTATTAGCACCCATCCCTCTTAAGGACACTGTGGCTGCTCCAGCAGCTGCCGAACCCGATTGCTCACGAAAAGATCCAAAAGAGTTGGCACTGATATCTCGCAAGACATCGGAGACCGAGTTATAACCTGATCGCTCCATCATTGAGCGATCAATACTCATCACTGGAGAAATCCCCTCTGCATCCACTCGTTTGAGGTGAGAACCAGTGACTTGGATGCGCTCAATGTCCGAATCGTCTTCTGCCTCTTGAAATTGATCTGAGCTGGCAGCACTTTCTTCTTCAATACCACCGCTGAGTCCGGACTCAAACTCATCTAAGTCAAATTGCGCCAAGGCCTTAAACTGAAAAAAACAAAGAACGAGAACTGATAAAAAATAGGTCATAACAACATCTATCCTTTTTTTATTGAAGGCCTTACATTGACATCCTGTTTATAAAGTCGTGAGTCAAAAATGAGTTTAAGCAATGTTGATGCCAGCACTTTCGAGCCGCTTTGACACCAAAATCATCATCTTTTTTACGTGATTCAAAACATTTTGACACTATTTTTTTCAAAGTCTTGAGCTATTGAGTCATCGGTTTTAGACTATGCTCTTTTCAAATAAGGATGAATCGCGATGGAAGAAGACAAACAGAGCTTGGTGCCCAGTCAATTTTTAGAACTCTCACAAAAAATGGTGGAATATGTCTGGGGTGAAGGACTCTATAAACTAGTGGGAATCCCCGCCTATGGCTACCCACCCCTGGTGATTTTGCTCATCAGTGCCGGTGTTTTCTTCACTCTCTATCTAGGTTTTCCCCAATTGCGCTTTTTTAAGCACGCCATCGATATTATTAGAGGTAAGTATGACAACCCAGAGGATCAAGGAGAGATTTCTCACTTTCAGGCTCTATGCACTGCATTGTCAGCTACGGTGGGAATTGGAAATATTGCCGGAGTGGCGGTGGCACTGGCCCTAGGTGGACCGGGAGCTATTTTCTGGCTATGGGTGGCCGGCTTTATCGGTATGGCCACTAAATTTACTGAAGTCTCGCTAGCATTGATGTATCGGGAGGTCAGTCCCCAAGGGGTCACCCGAGGTGGCCCCATGTACACTATTAAGAATGGTCTGAGCAAAGTTTTTCACCCATTAGCGGGAGTCTACGCCGTTTTTATTATTTTATCATCTATGGGAGCTGGCAATATGTTCCAAGCGAACCAGATGGCCAGCACTCTCGAGACTTCCTTGGGAGTCGCACCATGGCTCTCAGGGCTTATCTTTTGTATCTTTGCTTCCCTGGTTTTAATCGGCGGAATTAAACGAATTGGACAAGTGGCTGGATCACTAGTGCCTCTAATGGTCGTTCTTTATTTTCTGGGCGCCCTGGGAATTGTCCTAGGTAATATCAGTATGGTGCCTGCCATGTTTGCTGAAATTTTTAATGGTGCACTTTACGGAACGGCTGCAGTAGGCGGCTTTTCCGGAGTGATGGTTAAAGAAGTGATCGCTCGCGGGATTCAGCGAGCAGTTTTTTCCAACGAAGCTGGTATGGGCTCAGCGGCCATGGCCCACTGTGCAGCCAAAACCCATCCTTTGCAAGAGGGGATGGTGGCACTGTTAGAACCCTTAGTAGACACCATTATTGTCTGTACTATCACCGCCATGGCACTGATGATCACAGGTGTATGGCATATGAGTGAAGCAGGAGTGGGAGCAGATATGACCGCTTTTGCCTTTGATCAATTTTACGGCCCTGCTGGTCGCGGCCTAGTCACCATGACTGTTGTGCTCTTTGCCTTTTCCACCATTATTTCCTGGTCTTATTATGGAGAACAGGGTGCCACTTATCTTTTTGGCGAAAAATCTATTAAGTACTATCGTGCTAGTTTTATTTTCTTTATTTTTATAGGTGCCATTTCCAAACTAGAAATGGTCTTAAACTTCTCTGATGCATTTTTTGGTATGCTGGCTTTTCCCAATATTCTGGCCTGCGCACTTTTGATCAAAAAACTAAAAGGAAAACTGCAGGGCTATTCCAAAGATCTCAAAGAAGGAAAAATTCAATCATTATAAAGGATTTTTCATTAAAGCTTGATAGAGAGTTGAAACCTTTAGATTTTCAGCCAAATCACTGTGGGTTAGATAATAAAGTGACTGAGTTCGAACATAAGAATTTTCCCCAAAAGTTTTCACTTTTTTATCTTGCTGATATCTTTTCAAAACGTGTGTGGGCATGACCGCTATTCCCAATCCTTCTGAAACTGCTTCCAACAAATGGCTAAAGCTATTGATAATTAAACGAGGCTGAATGCCGCGAGGAGTTGCACCAAAAATATTGCGAAACCAATTATAAACTAATGGATCGTTGTCTTGAAAAAACAAATAAGGCTTTTCTAATAAGCACTTTTCAGATTGAGCATCTAAATCTTCATAATGAGCATGATCGGGATAAACTAAGGTGATCACCTCATCACCTAACAATCTTTTATGAGCTGTCGCAGGAACATAACTTTCCGGCATAATCAACACATCTAAATCCCCGTTTTTAAATTGCTCAAGTAACTCTTCAGGAAAGTCCATTTTTAACTGTAAATTCATCTCCTGATACTGGGAACAAAAGGCAATCACCTGAGGAGCCACCCAGGATTTCCCTAGTCCACTGAGTGTTCCAATATTAAGAGCACCTCTCATTTGTTTATGCTCTTGTTGAAAAGCATTTAAAGTTTGATCCAATTTTTGTAAATACTCCTGACCAATTTGGGTCACCTGTAGAGCTTCCTTAGTCAACATGACCTTTTTGCCAGTTTTAAAAACAACTGGCACTCCCATTACGCTTTCAATTTTCTTAATCGTTTGACTAATCGCCGATTGGCTCACCCCTAAGTCTTTGGCACAAAGGGAGTAGTTTCCCCTTTGGGCCAATGATTGCAGGGTCTTAATGTGCTGTTCATCTAACATAACAGGGCAATTTATCTTAATATGACTAAAATTGCATCACCCCTGTGAATTTTTTATAGGATTTTAAGCGATTTCTAACTTTTCAGCTAAAATAAAGCTTATGAAGCCTATTCTTTTACTCCTTTGCACTCTGAGCTATTCCCTATTGGCAGAAACTGATTTTCCTGTGCGCAATGCAGTTTCAGTGATCATAGGGCAAAGAGGTGTGCGCCATATTCAAGATAATATTCAAGATATTCTTTATAAAAATGGGGTGAATTTAGAAAATATTTACTTTGAAAGACTTGAAGACAGTTTAAGCCCAACGGCCACAGAAGACTTTGTGAATGATCAACAAACTCAAATGATTATTCGAGAGATTAAACATCACTTTCAACGCTTTTTTGAAGGACTAGTGATCAATGACCATCAATTGCGTTACTCAGTTAATCACCTTACTATTTTTACTCAATGGGACACCATTAATTTCAAAATCATTCCCCAAGAAGAACTTTCAGAGACAGGAGCCAACGGCACACGTCTGTTCTATGCTGAATTATTATTAGCTGCAGATCAGATTGAAATCTGGGCCGATCGTATTCGACTCAGTGATGACAATAATGCTATTTTTGGTCAAATGGGTGTGAATAAACTGCATCTCTTTACTGAAAACCAATCCAATCAAAGAGTTTACCTTAAGGTCCCTATGATCTTCTATCGTAAAAATGATAATCACGCGGGAGTAAGAATCCAGAAACTAGAATCAAATATTGGACAAATTAAGCTCAACTACACCTATGACCTGCCTCTGATTTTTCCCGAGGTGGCCTTAAGAATTAATGAGAACGAATTCAAACTCAAGGTCAGTGAAATTGATAATTTCTTAGCTGAAGAAAAAGGT
Organism: Bacteriovoracales bacterium; assembly: GCA_007117175.1. Taxonomy (GTDB): domain Bacteria; phylum Bdellovibrionota; class Bacteriovoracia; order Bacteriovoracales; family Bacteriovoracaceae; genus SKGZ01. Next base: position 9,518 of record SKGZ01000074.1, read on the forward strand.
GGATTGTTAGATATGGTCACTAGTGCCTTGCAGGAAGCTTTAGAAAACTTTGCACCTGATTCACTGGAAGAAATGATTGATGAGCATTTGGCTAATGGTTTTCTTGAAGTCAATCCCATGCAAGCTCCCGGAGCTCCCACTGATAATTCTTCAGAGGATATCTATTGGGGGATTAACCTCAACCATCTTGATTATCAGAATAACAACTTACAACTCAATTTCGACGGCATTGTCTATGATCCTAAACTAGACGCCACTCCTCAAGTCAAACCACATCAAACAGCTCAAAAACTTCCTAATATCCACAATCGAAAACTGAATGAATATGATCTAAGCTTTGGCTTTAACCTAGGCTTTATTAATACCTTTATTAAATCAGGCTTCATACGAGACTATCTTAAAACCTATGATATTGACGAAAATGATAAAATTACTTTTAATCAAAGCCCTGTCATCTCTTGGGATCAAAATGGTCGACTGAAAATGGTGCTCGATGCTTCCTACCATGTCCCCGGCCTTTCCGGAAGACTAGCGGTACGAAATCCGTTGCAAATGAATTTTGAGCTTTATGTGCGCTTTCTTATTACAGAAGAGGGAAAAGTTGGCTTTGTCATTGAAGAACTGGATTTAGAGAGTGTCAGCGTTGATCGTGAGAATTTCAAGTGGCCATTTCGAAATCAAGGAATGAATAGTGTCACCAAACGCTTTGAAAAAGCAGCGAAAGATATGCCCGGTTCTGTTTTGGCAGAAGAGATTCCCATCCCTGAGAGCTTAATGGGACTGGATTTGAAAATTATGCACACTGACATTGATCCCAATGGGTATCTTATGATATACACCAACTATGACTTCCAAGATAAGGAGATGAAGTAAATGAAAGCCTATAGTCTATTAACCCTGTTTTTCTTTTTGCTTGCTCCTGCCAACGCTCAAAATACTGTGAATATTCCCCAGATGGATCTGAGTTTTAATAGTAATCA
>SKGZ01000168.1 GCA_007117175.1 Bacteriovoracales bacterium
ACTTAATGAGCCAAATTGCGCTAGTTTTAGGTTTTCTGCTATTTGCAACAGTGGCACATGCTGACCCTTCAAGGTCTATTGCAGGTTTTCTTCACTCCTGTTCAGAAGCAGCCGGTTTTAATGAGATTCAGGATTTATTAAAAGAATATGATATGGGAGAACTGAAATTAGTTCCCTCATCTACTGGCTCAAGTTTGCAATTTAAAAATGTTCCCAAAGATTGTATGGCCATGCTCAAGCCAGATGTAAGAGATAAGGGTCATTATTTGCATGTTAGTTTTAACTCGCAAGACCCTAGTGATCATCCAATGTTTCGTAATTACAGCGATGCCTATACGAGAGGTAATCGTGCTCAACGAGAGTGGATAAGTCATTTTCGAGAGCATTTAAGGGCATTTCGTGGCAATAGAAGGGGCTTGTCTTTTCCCGACAACGTGAGAGGGCGCGATGGATTTAAGCGCTGTTTGCAATTTCACAAGAGTTTAGCAGATCTGGGTGATGATCCAAGTTCTGACTTGCAAGCTTCCTATGATCGTTTTCAACAGGCCTACCAACGTAATTTTAGCTATCGAGTTGCCACTGATTACTTTGATGATGAAGGTGATCATCAAGAAATTAAAACTTATCGAACCACCAGCGGTGCTGGTCAGTGTAGTCAGTTAGTGGATTTGAATTTGCAGAGTCCCCATGACTGTGATGGTTCTAGTAATTGTGGACATGGTTCAGCAGCTTTAGATAGTGTTGGCCAGATTGGAAGTTTAATTGGATCGATACCTCCTACAGTGGCGACTCCTTATCCCGCAGGTAATCAAAGCATACCTGCGATTGATTGCTCAGAGGGATCTGATGTTTTTGCTCCCTTTAGAGCTGTTGGAGATGAAGAGCGAGAGGCTATCGTTGAAGGAGTTCGTGAAAGCACCGTTAAGGCAACCGAGATTTTGCAAAAAATTGCCAGAGGTGCCAGTATTGAGGACGAAGAAAAAGAATATCTAAAAAGAATTGGTGATAAGGACTCATTTAAGAGTGTGGCAGGTTTTTTGCCTTATGTCAGTGAGTCCCAAGCTAGAACCCTTTGGGAAGGCCTATTGATGAAACAAAGAGTAGACGGCGTTTTAGCTGTTTATGATGATCCCGTTCCAAGGGTGAAAAGAAATGCTGCCGCTCGTTTTCAGCATTATCAAACAAGTGATATGAGTTTTGAGAACTTCAGGCAATGTCAGGGACTAGAAAGAAAGTCCAGTTGCGAGAACTTTGATAAAAGAGAAACTCAAAAGCGGTTAGACAAAGCAAAGAAACTTAAAAAAGATAATGATGTCGCGGATGATGCTGCCACTTCAAAAGAGATTGATCCCGCAGAATTGAAGAATAAATTTCCAAATATTATCACCATGGATCTTCACGAGATTTATCCAAGCTTTAAGTATGAAAAGCCAGGTGATATCAATCTAGAAATTGCTTATCTCAAATTAAGACTAGAAGCAATAGAAAATGCAGGACAAGATTGTGATCCGCAAGATTTCGATAGTTCTGCTTATCAAAGTCGAATGAACTGGCTTGTTTCCGATGAAAGTAGTGATGATGACGATGACGATGACAGTGATGATAGCTCTGATTTGCTAGCGGTAGTGAATGCGCAAAATGAAATGCTACAAAATATTCTAGGCATGTTAATGCAACAAAATGCTGGTCTTGCTAGCGGTGTCGCTCCTTGGGGACAAAGTATGTATGGCCCAGTCACAGGTGTAGCAGGTATGGATTGGATGAATCAAATGAATCAAAGTATGATGGATATGCAGTCTAATTTCTTTAACGCTATGATGGGAATGCAGTCTAATATGCTTAATTATACTTCACAAGCTCAGATGACTGGTTTTGAAAACCAGATGATGATGCAAATGTATCCACAGCAATCATTTTTTCAGCAATAAGACATTGAGTTATCAAGAGGGTGCCAGCAGATAGGCCTTCTCAGGGGTGAGTTGAGGGACCCAACTGCCAGCTCAATGATCATATTTGATAAAAGGGACATTGTGCAATTGACATTAGCTAGACAATTTACTGATTCATGTCTCTATAGACAGAATTAACAATCGCTCCCAGCAGAATAGATATTCCTGAAAAATAAAACCACATTAAAAGTATAATCACTGTTCCAATTGATCCATAAAGAAGGGCAAAGCGATCAAAAGAGGAGAGGTAATACTTTAGCCCATATGTGCAACCCAGCCATGAAGCCAGAGCAATAGTAGTTCCAGGAAGCAATTCAAGGTGAGATCGGTGTTTAACATTGGGACAAAAGCGATAAATCAAATGAACAAAGAGTGCAACTTGTACTAACCAAATGAACCACTGCATTTTGGCCCAGAAAAAAGTAAAGTACTGAGAGAGAAAACTGGTATAAAAGATAGCGAGCAAGGTAAAGCTATTAATAAGTAAGGCCGCTATTGTCATTAAGGTAGCAAGGATATAATTTCTCCACTGAGTTGCTGAATTTTTAGTGCTATAGGCAATATTGACTCCTTCGATAATGGCCAGCATGCCCTGACTAGCTGACCACCAGGTAAAAATGAGTGCCAGGGAAAGCCCGAGATGGTTAAAAGAACCACTAATCTCTTGCAGGGTGTTTTGAATCAGATTAAGAACGTGTTCGGGAGCAATGGTTGCCAAATGGAGATCGATCGCCTGATAAAGTTCAGTTTTAGATTGAAGCCAAAAACCAAGGCAAGCAATGAGGAAAATCAAGAAAGGAAAAAAAGAGAGCAAA
>SKGZ01000243.1 GCA_007117175.1 Bacteriovoracales bacterium
AACAAGGTGCTTTTAGGTACTATCCTAGCGAATATATTGATCGAATCCGCTTCGTTAAAAGATCGCAAGAGCTAGGTTTTTCTTTAAAAGAAACGAAGGAGCTTTTGGATTTAAAAGTCAAAAGTCAGGCAAAATGCAGTGATGTTCTTTTTCGTACAGACGAAAAGATAAAAGAGATAAACCAAAAAATAAATAACCTTAACATAATGAAAAAATCTTTAAAGGGATTAGCCAATTGCTGTGTTGACGTAAGTCAGCCGCTTAGTGATTGCCCAATTCTTGAGTGTTTTGTGAATGAGAAGGATAAATAATGAAGAAAAATGTTTTGTTTTTATGTCAGGTAACTCTTGTCGTTCACAAATGGCTGAAGGTTGGGGAAGAACTCTAAAGTCAAACTCTTTTAACTTTTACTCTGCTGGAACTAAAAAGCATGGCCTTAATCCCAATGTCGTTAAAGTTATGAAAGAAGCTGGTGTTGATATACGCTCTCATGAGTCCAATACAACAGATGAACTACCTGAAGTCACTATGGATTTTGTGTTTACGGTTTGTTCATTCTTTCCGGGGGGAAAGATTATTCACGTTGGATTTGATGACCCACCAAGGCTTACAAGAGAAATGCATGACGAAGAAGAGATCCTCACTGTCTATCGCAGAGTTCGTGATGAGATTAAAGCAATGGTTACAAATATAGAAGAATATATGGAAGGTAAAATATGAGCAAAGAGTCAGAAAGAATGGGGGTTTTTGAGAGGTATTTAAGTATTTGGGTCGCTCTTTGTATTGTCGGTGGAATTGTATTTGGTATAGTTCTGGGTAGTTCTATTAGTTTTCTAAGTGATTTGAATATTACAACGGTAAATATCCCAGTTGCTATACTAGTATGGCTTATGATCTTTCCTATGATGGTTAAGATTGATTTTAGCTCCATTAAAGATAGAGGTAAAAATCTTAAAGGACTTGCCCTTACGCTAATTATCAATTGGCTTGTTAAACCATTTACGATGGCCTTCTTTGCATGGATATTTTTCAATAAGCTTTACTCAGCGTATTTAACTCCAGAGCTAGCGCAAGAATATATTGCAGGAGCAATTCTTTTAGGAGCAGCCCCTTGTACGGCGATGGTTTTTGTTTGGTCATACTTAACTAAAGGTGATCCTGAATACACATTGGTTCAAGTGGCGATCAATGACCTTGTATTGCTTGTGGCATTTATTCCAATTGTAAAGCTTCTATTGGGAGTTGCAAATGTCTCGATTCCTTTAGATACTTTGATCTCTTCTGTTGTGATTTTTGTCGTGATTCCTTTAGTCGCTGGTTACTTGGCAAATAGATTTTTGATTAAGTCTCATGGTGAAAAGTGGTTTAAAGAAGTCTTTTTGGTTAAGCTCAAACCTGTTTCAATAGTTGCATTATTATCGACACTGGTTCTCCTTTTTGCCTTTCAGGGAGAGAAGATAATAAATAGTCCTCTTCATATAATTTTGATTGCAATTCCTTTAATAATCCAAACTTATTTTCTCTTCTTTGTTGCGTGGGGAATTGGAAGAAAGATAAGCCTTCCTCATTCTGTTTTAAGTCCGAGTTCTATGATTGGAGCCAGTAACTTTTTTGAACTTGCCGTAGCTGTAGCGATTGCATTATTTGGTCTTAATTCTGGAGCTGCTCTTGTCACAGTTGTAGGTGTTCTAATTGAAGTTCCTGTGATGTTAAGTCTTGTGAAGATTTCAAATAAGTGGAGATACTAATGAAATATTTAGAAAGTGAAAAATTTAACCTTACTGTAGAGGGAGTAGAAACATCTGCTCACAAACCTAGAATACTTATTCTCTATGGATCTTTAAGAAAAAGATCATATTCAAGATTACTCGCAGAAGAAGCCGCAGGAATTTTAGAGTATATGGGAGCAGATGTTAAGTTTTATAATCCTGATGGCTTACCTACTTATGACTATGATCGTTCACTTGAGCATCCAAAAGTTCAAGGACTTAGGGAGTTAAGTCTTTGGTCTGAGGGACAAGTTTGGTCATCACCCGAACTTCACGGAAATATGTCTGGACTTATGAAAACGCAAATTGATTGGATTCCTCTATCAATGGGAGCTGTTCGACCAACTCAAGGAAGAAGTCTTGCTCTAATGCAAGTAAGTGGAGGTTCCCAAAGCTTTAATGCCGTCAATAATATGAGAGTCCTAGGTCGCTGGATGAGAATGATTACAATACCCAATCAATCTTCAGTAGCTAAGGCATATCAAGAGTTTAATGAAGATGGTTCAATGAAAGAATCTGATTTTAGAGATAGAGTAGTTGATGTTATGGAAGAGCTTATGCGTTTTACTTACTTAACTCGTGACCATGCCGACTTTTTAGTTGATCGGTACAGTGAAAGAAAAGATGCCCACAACAAAGCCATCGAGGCCATGAATGAGCGTTGATAGTGGCCATTGCGATAATTGCGGTCTGCTATAGAGAGAATGGATTGACGAGGAGTTAATCTATCTCTTGTAATTTTTGATAAAAGTCTCTTTAACAGAGTCACTCTGCTTACTTTTTCAATCAAATTTTTCTTCTTGGTTAAACTTTGATATATCAAAAAGAGGAGACCGTCAAAAAATAGCGGCCTTAAGCTTAAAGGTGAGAGTCGAGAGACCCCGGGGCAATCGTGTTCACTGGAAGAAGCGTATAATAACGGGCACTATGTTTAATCGAAAGCCAGAAGGACATAGCGGAATCGCTCCGAAGGCAGAGATAAGCACT
>SKGZ01000178.1 GCA_007117175.1 Bacteriovoracales bacterium
AAAGCTCTCCATGGTTTCTCTGAAAGTTCGACTAGAACCTGTTTCACCTAGTATATAGCCTTCCGGAAGAATATCCTGTGCCAACTCCTTAGTCTTTTCCATGGCCTGGTTTTGAGAGACTCCTTTATTCATATTGCCATAGATACTAAGTGAGCGCTGTCTGTTTTCTCTTGAAATTAATTGTAATCCTTCTTTTTTTTCAATTTGGGCAATGCTGCTAAGGCTGATGAGTTCTCCTCGATTATTGCGAACTTGAATCTTTTGAATATTTTCAATCCGAGTTAATTCTTCTTCTTCTAGCTTAACTCTAATGTCATATCTTCTGCCATCTTTAGAAAACTTTCCGGCAATCACTCCGCTGACTGTAGCCTGAACTACTCGACTGATGTCTTCAATACTGACTCCGTGTTCTAGGCACTTTTGTCGATCTGGTATAATATGTAATTCTGGGATCTTCCCTTTGTAGTTTGAGTCTACATCGACCACATAACCACTTTGTTCCATTGCCTTCATCATTTTCTTGGAGAGCTCCAGTAGTTGATCCCAACTTCCACCCTGAATATTAAACTCCACAGGGTAACCCCGTGATCCGCCAAAACCACTGCGTGAAAGATCTTGAATAAAGACTTGAGCCCCTTCAATCTGTTTAAATTCTTCTCGCAATTCATCAGCAACTTCCATTTGACCAATAGGCTTGCCGTTGTCTTTAATCTTGCGCTCATTGATTTGTTTGAGTGTCACAAAAAACATGGCCGAATCTGCTTCATTTCCCTCAAAACCTCCTACCGCCAGAAAAAAACGATGAACTGATGGATTGGCCAACAAGATTTGCTCGACTAACTTTGCCTTCTGATTGGTATAGCCCAGAGATGAGCCTCTGGGAGCACTGACTCGAATCAGTAGTAAGCTTTGATCTTGAGCGGGAGTGAACTCCTTTGAAATATTACGAAAACCTAGCCAAGCTGCAAAGATACTGATAATTAAAATGATGAGCGATAAAGAAAAACTTTTCCATGGTCCTGCCACAAAAAAGACTAAGACCTTTTGATAGGCTAAGTTCAATTTTTCTACCGCCCAGTTAACCCATTTGACTCCATCCATTCTTTCCTTGCGAATCATCACTGAGGCCCTCATGGGCGTAAGGGTGAGCGCATCGATCAGCGAAAACGTGACAGCCACACTAATAGTAATGGCAAAATGAAAAAGATATTCTCCAATAATTCCTACCGCAAAACCTATGGGTAGAAAAATGGCCACGATGGCTATAGCGGAGGCCAATGCTGCGAAACTGACTTCTTGAGTTCCTGTTAGGGCCGCCTGAATTTTATTTTTTCCCATCTGGAAATAACGAGAAATATTTTCCAGAATCATAATATTATCATCGACCACTAGTCCTACCGCTAAAGTCAGCCCTAACAATGTAAAGGTGTTAAGGGTAAAGCCCATAGCCCCCAAAACGATAAAGCTTCCAATGATGGCAGTGGGAATAGAGAGAATAATATTTAAGGTTGCACCCAGCGAGCCTAGAAAAAGAAAGCAAACCAGTGAAGTCAGCACAGCTGCGTGAAAGAGTGTGTAGTAAAGTTCGTGAATGGAGCTTTTGATAAAAAGGGTACTATCAAAATTAACCCCAATGTCTGAGCCCTCAGGCAGTAAACCTTCAATTCGAGGAATCAGTTCTCGCACTTCTTCTGCAATCTCAACAGAATTAGCTCCTCTGATTTTACGAATGCCTAGCCCTACAGATGGCCTGCCATTGACTCGACTAATCCTTCTGATATCACTTAAATTATCTTCAATTCTGGCCACTTCACTCAGAGGGATTGGTTTGAAAATAGCACTTCCCCCGCGGCGATGAATCATGAGTTTGGCAAATTCATCTGGGGTGATGCTCTCTCCCATCATTCTGACACTAAACTCCTTATCCCCATCATCGCCTTGGTACAGACCACCTGGTAATTCTACGTGCTCCAGCCCTATGGCATTAATCACATCCATGGCGCTTAATTCATACTGCCTAAGTTTTTCACCTCTAAGCCAAACCCTTAAATTGGGCTCAATATAGCCCCCCAAAATCACATCGGACACTCCGTTAATGGCCAAGAAGCGATCTTTGATTTTATCGCGCACCAAAGTCATTAAGGCCCTAGCCGAAAGTTCTTCATTGGTAATGGCCACCCACATAATAGGTCGATCTTCTGGATTGACCTTAGTAATAATAGGCGGATCAATATCATCGGGCAGCAGTCTTTGAGCTTGTCCAATCTTAGTTTGAATTTCTTGAACACCAATATCGACATCTCGCCCCAGATCAAATTCAACTGTAATATTGGCATATCCTCGCCGAGCACTAGAAGTGATATTTTTCAAACCTTCCACTGAAACCAGTGCATCCTCTAGAATATCAATGACATCTAACTCCATCACCTCGGGAGCAGCACCTTCCCAGATAATATTAATATTGACGATGGGAAAATCCACATCTGGTAGCTGGCTCACGCCCATCTTTTGAAACGCCACCCCTCCAAAAAACAAAAAGGCTGCCATGATCATCCAGGCAAAAACGGGCTTTTGAACTGAAACTTCAGTAATTTTCATTCCAATTTCCTGTTTTGATTTTTAGTAAGGTATAGTTTTGCTCAATTTCTAATTTTAAACGATTGTAATTAATCTGAGTTTCAATATAAGTATTAAGAGCTTGTAAAACATCCAAATTAGTCACTAAGCCTAATTCTTTTTCTTTCTTTTGATATTGA
>SKGZ01000282.1 GCA_007117175.1 Bacteriovoracales bacterium
GGTTGGGAAGGGCCAAGTTGCAAGAGATCATTAATCACTAAAACTTGTCCGTCGGTCCCTCGGCCGGAGCCGATACCAATAGTGGGAATAGAGAGGTTTTGGCTGATTTCTTTGGCTAAGTTTTCCTCCACGCACTCTAAGACCAAGGCAAAGACACCCGCATTTTGAAGTGCTTGAGCACTCTTGATAAGTTCTTGAGCTTGCTCTTCATTTTTACCATGGGTGTAATATCCTCCCAGTTGATGAACAGATTGAGGTTGCAAGCCAATATGTCCCATAATAGGAACGCCATTTTGAATTAAGCGTTCAATCAGCTCTAATAAGTAGGGACTGCTGCCCTCTAATTTAAGAGCCTCCACTGAAGTTTTCTGAAAAAGTTCAATGGCGTTTTGCAGACCTTTTTCAAAACTAGCATAAGTGCCAAAGGGAAGATCAGCGATGACAAATTTATCGCTAGCACCTCTTTTGACTGCCGCTGAAAAAGTGATCATCTCGTTCAGGCTGACTGGAATGGTATTGGGATAACCCAGCATGACATTTCCTAGACTGTCTCCTACTAAAATGAGGTCCAGTTCCGTTTCATTAAGTATTTGAGCTGTTTGAAAGTCATAGCAAGTAAGCATCTCAATGCTTCTTTGATTTTTAAGTTTTTGGATAGTTCTGACATTAAGTTTTTTCATGATTGGGACTCATTCATTTGTTGATACATCTTTTGTAAAGGACTTTGTTGCCAATATTCTTCTACTTGATTCTGAATCTCTTTAAAAGACATTTTTTGAATTTTTTGATCAAAGCTTCCATCTTTAATTTCACGGTGCAGCTCTTCCATTAATTTCTCAGTCTCTTGCTTATTGTACTTTTGATTGTATTGCTGTGAGCCCATTAAAGCATTGGGACTAATCATTTTGAAAAATTCTTTTGGTCCTTTGGCCTTTAAAACATCGGCGATCAAGAAAAATTCGTGCCATGTCTCTAAATAGGCTAAGTGGTTGGGAATACCTTTTTGAATAAGAAAATTATAGTTTTGTTCAATCAGAGTGGGCAGTGCTCCACAAAGTAAACTTTGTTCAGAAAAAAGATCGCAGCAAGTTTCTTCTTCAAAGCTGACTGGGTAGGGATTTTGGATTCCAATGGCAGCAGCTAACTCTTTCAAAAAACTTTCTGATTGTTTGGGATTTTGACTGTGCTCAGTGGAGAAGACTGCTTGGATATTTTGTTGATTGAGATAATCTTTCCTCATAGCACTGGCAATTGACTTAGGGGCAAGCAGTAGGTGCTCAAATTGATTAAATTTTTGATCAAGTTTAAGTGTGTGAACAGAGTGGCCATGGGCGTAGATGATTTTAGCTGCTTTTGGCAGGTGGTCTTGGTGCTTGTTTAGAAACTCAAGGTGATTTTGGTCGGGAATGAGCAGAGCAAAATTTTGATACTGGGCCAATTGGCTGGCCTTAACAGTGCTGAGTCCCTGTTGAACTGGAAAATTTGCCTTATGACTGCCGGCTCGCAAGTAGATTTTGCAGGGGTAGTGAGAGTCGCGCAAATTACAGGCCCAACTTTGAGCTTGATTTCCCCAACCAACAATAATTAATGTTTTGTCTTCTTTCATTTTCTATCCAAGTAATAGCCTCAACAATAACAAAAAAAGATGGGGTGGGTAAAGATTTCTCCATTTGCAGCCTATTTTTCCCTTCATTGACCCTGATGCTGATCGTTTTATAATAGTGGGAGTGGACCTATGGAGGGGTTAAATCGTGGAAAATATTTTTAGATTTATTGATTTTCACAGCACTCATTTTCTAGTGATTGGCGCCAGTAGCTTATTTTTCATTGGTTTGGCCTTCATTGCTCTGTGGGTTTATAACCGCCAAAAATTTCAAAATCTCAAGCACCAAATTCCGGCCAGCGTTGTTCATAGTTATTTAGACTCCATTATTCAAAATTCAACGGCACTTAAGTCCAATCTTTTTAGAGGGCTAGCTGGAGAAGCTCCAGTGGATATTATCAGCCCTAAAGTTGTTCCGACCAGTCAGTTGGTGGGAGGAGAAGTTAAGCAGGGTGGAGTTTCAGTAGAAGAGCTCAATCAAAAAAATGCTCATATTGCCACACTCAAGAGCCAATTAGCAGATAAGACTCAGGTGATTAGTGACCTAGAGGCTAAAATTGAAGAGTTGTTGAGTCAACAACAGACTCAACAGCAGGCGCTAGCTTCAACTACTGAAGTAGATTCCCAGCAAACCGCAGCACTGACTGCACAGCTCAGTCAAGTGACTCAAGAACGTGATGAGTATAAAGCAAGACTGGATGAGTATAGTATTATTGAGGACGACTTGGCCCAACTCAAAAGATTGCAAGAAGAAAATGAGCATTTAAAAAGATCGCTACAAGCAGGATCTGCGCCAATGCCGGTTGCTGAGGAAGAAACGGCCATTGACGAGGAACCAGTTGCTGAAAGTGATTCTGTGGAAGAGGTCGCCACATCTGCTCATGATGAAGATGGCGCTGAGGAAGTGATCGATGAAATTGTTGCAGCAGTTGAGGAGAATGAACAGCAAGAGCAGCAGCAAGAGCAGCCAGTGGCAATGGAAGCTCAAACTCCTGATCCATTAGCGGAAATGGATGAGACTCAAGGTCATGATGGTTCAGAAGATGAATTACCAGAAAATGACAATGTAATAGAGATGCAGTCGGCTAGAGAAGAGCAAAACAATCAACAATCAGCCAAAGCTGAAAATCCAGAACAATTAGAGGATTTACTTTCAGAGTTTGAAAAAATGCTCGGCTAGAGTACACTAGCCATATGAAGCTTTCTTTAATTCTTTTAGTATTGCCACTTTTTTCTTATGGAGCCTACGAGGTGGGACCAGCTAAAATAGAGACGCAGCTTGAAAAGTTATTTTTAATTCCTACAGATAAACCAACTAAAGAAAAAAAATTAAAGGATGCAGTGCTTGAAGCAGATAATAAGGCTGTTCCAATTTTAATTAAGGTTTTGAAAAGCCCCGTTTATCCAGAGGTGAATCGATGGCATGCCATGTTTTTATTAACACGTTTAATGGGGGATAAGGCAGCTCCTTATATTGCTCAGTATTTGCAGCATCCTATGTGGACCTTGAGGTTAGCGGCCTTAAAGTGCTTATTAATCTTAGATAAAAAAGAATATGAAAACCTTTATCGTAAGCGACTTTATGACCCTGCTTTAGTTGTTCGCCAGCAAGCCCTCGATAATATCGTTCAGCTTAAAATTGAAAAAGCCGGTGATGATATTTGGAAAATGCTTTTTCATAAAAAAAACTATATCATTGACCAAAAAGGCAAAGCTAAGAGAACGGATATTGTTGCTAAAATTATTCGATCTTTAGGTGATTTATCCTATGAAAAGGCAAAGGATCCCTTGGTAAGGCTAATACAAAAAAATGATTATCAAGACTTAGTGCAGGCTATTGATTATAGCTTGCAAAAAATGACAGGAATTCAATCTCCTAAGACTGTAAGTGAGAAAAAAACTTTTTGGTCTCAGCAGTTGAAAAGTCTTTAATCGTCAATAAATTCTTCGATCGCTTCTTTTTCTTTTTGCTTCTGCAATCCTTCGATTTCCTGCTCGATGGCAATCACTCGACCAATTCGATAGAGCAGTGTTTTTTCTAGAATATTATCATTTTCAGTGGCACTCCAGCCTTCAAGGAAATCTCTTTCGACCACTTGTCTTTTATAAATGCTGACTCGTCCAACTTCTTGCCCTCCCAGCGTTCCTTTGCTGACGTTGACAACCAATTTGAAGCGAGCACTTTGAACACTTTGCGATTGGTCAAAGGAGTCAGAAAAGTTAAGTTGAGCGGTGTTTTCTATCCATCTAGTTTTAATGATTCCAGCCTCATTATTTTGCTCTTCAATATCAAACTGGCTTAAAACAGCAACAGTGGCACTCCAAGTTGTTTGATAATTGGCACGGTAAACTCGATTGGGAATGCGAAGGTCTCTATTGGCTCTTTCAAATTGTTCGTAAGAAGAGCAGGAAATGAAGAGAAAAAAAAGTAGGTTTTTGCCAATTGTTACCAGATTCATTATGATTAGAATAATAACAGTCTATCGCAAATAAAAGAAGAGCTATATGGATTATTTATCACTCTTTCAAGATGTTCTTTCTCAAGAAGCGCAGGCCATTGATCTGGCTAAAAAGAGGGTGACTCAACAGCAGATAGATAAAATGATAGCCCTATACGATCGTCTCATCCTAAGTGGAGGAGATCTTTATATTTGTGGTGTTGGAAAGTCAGGGCTCATTGCTGATAAAATTGCTGCCACCTTCTCTTCACTAGGGTTGCCTTCTTATTTTTTGCATCCCACTGAAGCCTTGCATGGAGATCTAGGTAGAATTAACTCCCATGACGCTATGATCTTTATTAGTAAATCAGGTAGTACTGAAGAGATTTTAAAATTAATGCCTTATCTTCCCATCACTAAGGAAAACTGGATAGCGCTGGTAGGAAATGTTAAAAGTGAAATTGCTCAAAAGTGTTCAATTCTTTTAGATGCCAGTGTGGAGAAAGAAGCGTGCTTGAATAATTTAGCACCCACCACCAGTTCAACTCTTGCTCTGGCCATTGGTGATGCGATGGGAGTAGTTTTTGAAAAATACCGGGGTGTTTCTAGTGATAAGTTTGCTAAAAATCATCCAGCAGGCTTGCTTGGAAAAACTTTGAATTTAAAGGTCGAGAGCTTACTTGTTCCCATGGAACAGGTGGGACAGGTTCAACCATCTGAAAACTTAGCACAAGCAATCTTGCAGATGACAAGATATCCCACGGGAATTTGCTGTGTGGTTAATCTCAATCAGGAGTTACTGGGAATTATTGTGGAGGGAGACATCAGGCGTGCTTTAGGTCAAGATGAGTCAGCTTTGCAAAAATCAGTTGACCTTTTGATGAACGCGAATCCAATTGTATTGAAAAAAACTGATTTGGCTTTCGATGCATTAAGGATCATGGAATCTGGCCAGAGATTGATTTCAGTCGCTCCTGTTTTAGAAGGAAAAAAACTCTTAGGAGTCATTCGCTTGCACGATTTACTTAAAGAGGGATTTTCTGTTCGTGTAGCTGGCAATCAAGAGGATAAGTAAATTCATAATTAAGAAAATCCAATCACCGTAAAGCTGATAAAGACTAGGTTGATGGTCAAAAAGTGGTAAGGAAAAGTCTAGATTTTCTTGAGAGTTTATTTCTGTGTATTTTAAAATTTCTCCATAACGGTTAATGATTGCACTTATCCCCGTATTGGTAGCCCGAACGATTGGCATTGAAAACTCTAAGGCACGCCAGCGAGCCAGAAAAAGGTGTTGGTAAGGTTCAGCAGTTTTTCCATACCATGAGTCATTAGTTAGGTTGGTGATAAATTGTGGCCATTGACCATATTGATCATAGCTTGCATTAAGGTAGTTTCTTAAGTAATGGGGCTTGAGAATTTCATAGCAGATGGGAGTAATAGTTCTAAACTGATTTTTGATTAAAAAGCTATTTTGATGAGCTCCCTGAGCAAAAAGAGAAACACCTGGAAAATATTTTCTAAGCTGAGGGTTAAAGCGTCCGAAAGGAAGTGTCTCTCCAAACATTAAGAGGATGTTTTTATGATAGACATCTAAAAATCCTTCTTTGGGATCAAAGTGAAAAACGGAATTATACTCTGTGGTGAGATTATTTCTTGATTTTTGTAATTGGCCTGTGTCATAGCCTCCAGTTAACAATTGAGCTTGATGAAATTGTATAATTTCTTGCATCAGTAGAGGCACTTGTTGTTTTGCAGTGGATAATTGATCAGTATTAAGATTATAGGGATAAGCTGTCTCAGGCCAAATGATTAGATCAATTTTATGATCAGACTCTTTTTGACTCAGTTTTAGGTAGCGTTCTGAGACTTCTTGTAGAGATTCTATACTTCCGAGTTCCGATTGAATCTTGAGAAAATTTCCAATATTGGCCTGGACTATTCTTAGGTTTAAGTTTTGTGTTGGTTGCAGATCCTTTGACTGAAATAATGGCAAAAGGCTTATGGAGATCAGAGCAGTTATTGCCAGTAATTGTTTTTGTAAATGAAAGCGAAAGTGAAACTTGGCAAAAAACAAGGCGATAGCCCAATAGAGAATAAAGCTATAAAAGAGACTACCTATCATACTTGAAAATGTTAATAATTGCCCTAGCGGTAGTAAGCTTTGTCCTAATGGAACAGGAAAAATCTGCGGAGTGTAGTGATCAAGCCAAGTTAAGATTGAACTGTATAAGATAATCCTAAAAGAGAGAGGCAGTGAGTAGCGATTAAGCCATCTTATGATCAATAAGGATAAATAAAGTTGTGGGCGAACAATCAAGGCAAATATAAAGAGTGCGACAAAAGACCAAAAGCTATGTAGCCCTGCAAAAACCTGAAGTGTGTAATTTAGCCAATAAAATCCAGCAAAAGTATGTCCTAGATTAAAAAGATAGATAAGCAAAAGACTTCTTTTATATTCATGAAAAGAACGACTCAAAAGAAGAACTAATCCAATCAGTCCCAAAGGAGCAAAAGGAAAGAAACCTTGAAATAAGAAATTAGGATAGCCTAAGGTAAAAATAACTCCAGCCAGAAACGACATCAATAAGCTAAGAAGAAAAGAATCTCTCATCTTCTTAATTTAAACAAACTATTGATCTCTTGCAACTTGTCTGGAGCTCTTTGACCTTTGCTTAGGCTGTGTAATTTTTTTCTTCTTTTGTTTTTGGGTAGGTTCTTGTAACTCTTTAGCTTTTAGCAACGCTTTAGAGATATCGAGTCTCCCAGCTGAGGCAACTTTTCCTTCAAATTGTTTTTCCTTCTCAACTGTTTCCACTATGATTGATTTGATCTTTTCAGCTGAGTAATGTGGATACATGGACTTGATCAGTGCGGCGGCACCTGTGACAAAGGCAGTTGCCTGACTCGTTCCAGTCATCATTTCTGAAACAGGACTGGTGGCAGCTAATGCATTAGCAATTTCGCTATTAGTTTTCTGTTTAGGTTGAATAAAGGCAGAGTTGATACGGTAGCCAGGAGCCGCCAAGTCCACCGTTTGATCTCCCCAATTGGAAGAATTAAGTAGACGCACTTGAGGATTATAGGATCCTACAGAGATAATATTGGAAAGTCGATAAGATGCCGGGTAATACCCTTCTTTATTTGAGTCAATATTCTTTCCATCATTGCCAGCTGCTGCCACTACTAGTATGCCTTTTTTACGGGCAAGTTCTAAGATCTCTTTTTCTTGTGAACTGGCCTCAGGCCCACCACCAGAGTAGTTAATAATGTCAACATTGGCCTCTACAGCATAGCGTAGCGCCTTAATCGTTGCGGCCAGGTTTTGTTGCCCTGAAGCCTTAGGGCTAAAGTACTTCACTGGTAAAATGCGCACATCTGGAAAAATACTGCGGATAATCCCGGCGACATGCGTTCCGTGACCGTGTTCATCATGGGGGCGAGTGGTCACCTTCTTTAATGAAAAATCCATTCCAAATTCAGAGGGAGTAGCCTTTTTATTTTTAAAATATAAACTCTCTTGCAAAAAGGGGTGCGAGTAATCAATACCTGTGTCGACTACTGCCACTGTGACTGGTCGGTTCATTTTAAAGATTTTTAATGCTTTCTCTAATTGAATAGATGGGTCTTTGACAGTTTTAGTTTTAAGAGGTTGAATCCCCCAGCTGGCATACTGAGATTGAATGAGTTGATCAATCTCTTGGGCAGAATAACTTTTTCCCCAACTACTTAAGGAGAGACCCAAAAGTAAAAGCAGTAAATGACTCACTCTACATTTAAAAACCATGAGTTAATCCTTTTGTCATTAATTTAGTCACAGGACTACGCCTTTCTGGAACTATTGGTGCAAGGCGTAGGCCAGTGGAAAGATTAGTTAATTCAGGTATTTAGAGAAAGCCGAGTGTTCTACTGGTGAACAGGTGTTTAAAAATTGTTCAGTTGATGGCAGCTAGTGTAAACTGGAGTTTTATGCGTCGGTATTTTTTTCATTCACTCATGGCAAGTTTTGAAACTGTGATAGCATTAAGGATAAAGAGAGTAGCCTTATGGAGGGGCTCAAAATGTTAATAAGGAATATTTTATTTTTATTGGCCTTCATTTCACTAACGACTTCTTGTGGAAAAGAAGCTGTTGATATTGTCCCTGATGATAGGGTCTCTGATGATCTCAACCCTGATAACGGTCCTAATCTTTCAGAGATTGCTAAGAACTTTTCACTCACTTGTGATCAAAATGGTGATGCTTGCCCAGAGTATGTTGTGCAAGTTTTATCTCGTCAAAGAAGTGATGAGCCAGCTCGGGTTTGTACCGGAGTGCTCATTGATTCACAAACAATTTTGACCAGTGCCCTTTGTATTCCAAACTTTTTAACTGTCCAGTCCCGTTGTGGTAGAGATGTACATGTTGTCTTTCAAGACTCTACCGGGCAAAAATCCATTGCCTGTCGTGAAATAAAGGCCTTGAGTCCTACCTCGCGCACTGCTGACCCGGCTAGCTGGGAAAGAGATTACGCACTTTTTGATCTGCGAGAAGAAGTGAGTGGTCTCACGCCAATTGATGGTAATTTAGAGGGGCTAAAGCATCAGCAAAGAGCGGGACTATGGTATGTTTTAGAAGAAACTCAAGATAAGAGCGTTGTGAGTTTAAAGTCAGATTGTCACGTGGTTCACAACTCCTTTGTACAGCCATTTGCCACTAATCACTTAGCACCTGTGATGGCACTGACTCACTGTGATGTACCCTCTTCTGCAGCTGGGGGAGTGATCATTGATAATCAACTTCAACCGAAAGCATTGTATTCGACAGCTCTTGCTCAAGACTGGGTTGACTTGATTTTAAACCAATTACCATTTTCAGGGCAGACAGATGTCCCTCATTTTTCTTATATCTTTAGTTATAATTGTATTCCGTTTCTTAACGGAGTCAGTGATGAAAAAAGAAGGCCTGGCTGTAGTGTCAATATTAGTAAAGGAACTTTGAGAACGGCTCGTAATAATATGATGAGTGCCTCTGATAGTGTGGTTGAAATTCAGCAGTATATTCGCGATCGCCTGGGTGATGAGAATAAGTACTTAGCTTGGGGCGTGAGCTTTCATGCCATGGATGACCAGGGAGTCATTGAAACCACTATTCGTCCTCGTTGCTTTAAAAACCATCGAAGTTGGATCAATGAGTTTCGCAGTGGAACCTGGCCATTTCGAAGTTACGATAAAAGTGCAGTGCGAGATCATAGCTGGCCAGAGTTTTCGATTGATGTCTCTTTTAATCACAACTTACAAGTGGAAGGGGTGTTAACAGAGGGGCGCTACACTCGTTATGCATTTCGTTTTTCCCCAAGGCAACTTGATGATGGACGATTTTCTTTTATCGATCTTTATTACAATGATGATCAAAGACCATCAGATCGGTTTGAGCAAATTTGGGTTTGCCAATAATTCTTTTTACTGCTTAAGCTGGCGCCAGCTTTTGCCCTCTCGATTAGCTCTGGTTCGTTGATACTTAGTGACTGCTTGGTCATGGTCTTTATAATTGGTGCTAAAAACATGGGTGCCATCATTGCGGCTAACAAAATAGAGATAAGAATGCTCTTCTGGATCCAGTACGGCTTCTATGGCCTCAAGGGATGGATTAGCTATTGGCCCAGGAGGGAGTGAGGGAATTTTATAAGTATTATAAGCAGTTTTTTCCAATAAATCCTTCTTGCGAAGGTTGCCATCAAAACGCTCCCAGATTCCATAAATGGTAGTGGGATCTGATTGCAAGCGCATTCTTTTCTTGAGGCGATTATGAAAAACCCCTGCAATTTTTTTTCTTTCAAATCGTGCCCCTGTTTCTTTTTCGACAATAGAAGCTAAAATGATCACTTCACTTTCAGAAAGAGAACTTTGAGAAAAGTCTAAATGCTTGGTGGCTTTTCTAAATTGCCTCACCATTTGTTTGATAATATCGCGACTATGACTTTGAGTAGGAAGGTAGTAGGTATCAGGAAAAAGGTAACCCTCTACATTCTTGGCCGAAATTGCCAGCTCTTGCAGCAATTGCTGGTTGTGTGCTTGATCAATGAAATCTTGGCGATCTTCGATGATTTCCTTGTGAACTAGTAAATCAGCAACTTGGTAGAGATTCTTGCCTTCAATGACAGTCACGGTTTCTAGCAGTGCATCTCCTGAGACTATTTTATCGATGAGTTGAGACATATTGAGTCCAGGCTCGATGAGAAAAATTCCTTTTTTAAACTGAGTTAAAACACCTTTATACTTTGCATAGTGGTGAAATAAGCGTGGGTTGGAGATGATTTTTTGATCCCATAGCCGCTGATTGATTTTAGAAAAGGACTCACCGGCGGTGATTTCAAAGCGAGTTTCAGGCCCCGGGTA
>SKGZ01000297.1 GCA_007117175.1 Bacteriovoracales bacterium
ATCCCTTTAATTATCTTGAACATGTTCAGAAAAATGCAGAGCAAGTCAAAGCTTCACCGGATCAATTTTTACCGTGGGCAGTGGATTTAAAATAATCAAGCAGGTTCATGGAACGGATACACTCCTTGCCTGTCTAAAACTATATCTAAAGTTTATGTCTAAAATTAATACAGAAGACTAACAAGTTAACAAAAATCAACCCGTGATCATGCAAGCCAATTCTGCCCTCTGTCATCTAACTTATTGAAAATTAAAAAAGTAACTCCTACTCATTACTACTTTGCTTCTTTGTTTTGTTTAGGACTTACCTGGCCTGCCCTTTGCAACGTCATCACTCATATTATCAAGTCAAAAATCATATAACTCAGGAGGCCCAAAATGCGAAATACCTTTTTCTTTTATAATGCATTCCTTTTTCTTCTATTCACCAGCTTACTAACTTCTTGTGGAAGTAAAAAAAATAACGAGGTTATCCTCAATAGTGTTGAAAATAGCTTGGAGCTGGCATTACAAGAAATTGCCAAAATAGAAAGACAAATGATTAATGAATACAGCTATGAATTCATTAGTAATAAAGATGAAGTACAAGCTGCATATATAAATGAAGATCAAGACTTTGATGAAGTTAGCACAAGATTACTCAAGCAAAAAGAATCAAACTACTCAACCTACGCATGCAGTAAAAAATTTATAAAAACCGCAGCTCGCTATATCGATAAAATCGATAAAACCGTAAAAGAAGAGGACATCAAGGAAAAAAAGAAATCACTCCTGCTCGCAAAGAGAAACGAAGTTTATATCGACCTTCAATTCATCTATTACAATCTCGATAACATTGCCTGTATTAAAAATAAAAAAGGCTCCTCACTAATTGATAAAACTACTTACCTCCCACCAGAGCTAAAAATCAAAACCACAACCGCATCTAATCACAGCCTCTATAGCGTACTTATGAATGAAAAAGAATATCAAAACAACATAGCGCTCCTAATCAAGAGCATTGAATCACAAAGTGAAATAAGTACTAGTATCCTTTTGAAAATTCACGCCGCAAGAGAAACTCTAAAGCAGACTGAAACTCATTTCGTCAAAAGCCAATATCTCGCTTTGCTAGATAATCTAAAGTCTATAGCGGAAAGTATTTCTCCTATAAAAAAGCAATCAGACTTTCTCTCTATGAAAGAACAATACGAAAAAATACGGGTACCACAGGTACCCGATACTGTGGTACCCAAGACATAGTTTACAGCAAATAACTTAGGAGGTTTTCATGATAGATATTAAGGAAATGCTGTTAATTATACTTTTAATTCCATTGACGGCTCAATCTATAGTTGGTGGACAAAGTGTTGAAGAAGGCTCTTTACTTGAAAGATCTACTGTCTCAATACATGATGGTATAGCATCCTTTTGCACAGGTTCCGTTATATCAAATGATTTAGTTCTGACTGCTGCTCACTGTATATCAGAAATGGCTACCAGTGATCTCTACATAACCTATGGTGTAACGGCTGGTGATAACAAACTCTATCGAGTTACTAAATTTAAATACATATACTTAAGCAATTTAGATTTAGCGCTTCTCGCGACAGATAAAGAGCTACCATTAACCCCTGTTAATATTGGTGATCCTGAAAATTTAAAGATTGGAAATAAATTGATCCAAGTCGGCTATGGCTTTACCGTTGATCCCGATGATGATCACTTTGATTTTGCAAATACTGATTTAGGACATCTCAATTATTTGAATAATAATACTCTTCTTTATTTTTTTGAAAGTGAGATTTTCCTTAATAAGCATAACTCCTTATTACACCGAGGTCTTAGAGTATTAGAACAATATGAAACTCGCACAGTAGAAGGAGACTCAGGGGGCCCACTTTACTCTAATCATCACCAAGAATTGAAGCTTTATGGAATACTACATGGAGGACTTTTTAATAATGATACCATTGACTCTACTTACACCCAACCATATCACCTTATTAGCTGGATGAATTGTGCTCTCCCTAAATCTAAACAATTAAACTCATATCCTACTTTAAAAAACCAAATACCCTGTGATGGTATTCCTTTAAAGCCAATAACTGAACTTAAAAAATTTAACAATGAACGCTGTATGGAAATGCGCCCTGGATATCAATTTGAAAATGAGGTTTATGGTTGCTGGCCTGCTACTGAAAAAACCTGTGCTGAACGTGCTGAACACATAGATGGGCTAGTGTGGGATCAAGTATCTAAAAGATGCATTGATCCAGAAACCGAAAAATATCTGAATGATACGACTAACTAGCTCTCTTTACAGGGTCATCAAGAAAAATGGTCGGGGTGCAAAAAACCACCCCAAGCCACTGTATTTAAAAGTTTTTAAGCTCATTCGGTAGCGCGCGGTTGCAAATAAACAACTTCACCCAAAGTGTCCTCTGGAATACCATATCCAAGCTTATCCGTTCCACCGATTATTTCAACCCCGGCCTTTCTTAAATAGCCATTGGTGGTTTTTAGCTGACTATGGCCTACAATTGCCATAACCCGCGCCAAAGACTCACCACGGTTTAGAAGGTTAGTAATAAAGGTTGCTCTGAGATCGTGAAACTTAATGGTAGTGTAAAAAATCCTGTGGTACGCCACGAGGCGTTTAGTATATCGAGGTGACCTGATTTACCAGGAAGTCCTCACCGGAAGGTGGCCAACATCCGGGATCGAGTTTTGCGCGCTGGAA
>SKGZ01000224.1 GCA_007117175.1 Bacteriovoracales bacterium
ATTTTATCATAGACCTCGCGCAAGCTTTCTCTGATATCAACCTTGGTCGCCACATTGTCAGTAATCATACCCACCTGACTCCTTACAAATAATTCGGCTTGATCGGCAGTAAAGCCAGCAGCCTCTAACTCTCTACTATACTTCAAAGTATCAATCATTTCCATCCTCCTTATTGAGTTGTGTTTTACTTCCAACACCCTCAATGCAAGGACTTTCACCAGCTGGTTACAATTAACTTATTGAAATCAAAGAACCGTAACACAGCCACTTCCCCAGTTCGCGGACCGACAGGGCCGTGAACTGGAAAAAATTAAGAAAAACTTGGAAAAACGAAGAAAGCTGAGAAAAAGGATGGCGTACCTTTTACCTACATTTATCATCTGCTTTTAGATGTGGAATTGTAGATAAAGTAATTTCATCTACTCTATTCCACTTGCCCATTAAGCTTCTTGCAACATTTGATGAAAGCTATTTTTTCCTATGTAGGAAAGAATATCTTCAGTTGAAGTGACACGGATGGCACCTTGTTTTAAATAATTTTGAGGCCAAGTGAGTATTGTGTTTTTAAAACATGAATCAAGAATGAATAGAGTTTTGCCTTGTTGCATACATGCTCTAGCTTGAGTCAGTGTTCCACTTGAATCTGATGCTTCTACAATGACGGTTGCTTCAGATATGGCAGCCATCGTCGCATTTCTTCTTGGAAAATAATGTCTGTGAGCATTAAATGACTCGTGCTTGTAACGATAAAATGGCACTTGGCTGATCAAGAGATGCTCTTCGGCGATCTTATCTTGTAGATTTTTATTTTCTTTTGGGTAGTACTCATCAATAGGTGTACCGATGACGCCAATAACATGTGATTTATTATTTATCGCTGAAGTCAGTCCTGAAGTGTCAACTCCTTTGGCAAGGCCTGAAACGACAGTAAAGCCAGCTTGGGAAAGCTCTCTGGCCAGTCGTTCTGCACGTGCCCTACCTTCAGGGCTAACTTCTCTAGCTCCAATAATTGATATTGATTTTGAATTTAAAAGATCAAGATTGCCCTTGAAATAGAAAAGTTCAATGGGGTGTTTGGCCCTTCTTAAATCTTTTGGGTATTGAAAATCACCATTAATGCAAACTGAAAATTTGCCAAGCTTGGTTTGCAGATAAGCTTTCACTTCTGATTTAAATTCTGTGATTTCGGTATTTGACAAAAGGGATTGCGGATAGAGTTTTTCTAAAACTTCAGATGGCAAATCAGTTCCTGACTTGAAAAGTTCCGTCATTTTAGTTTCAGTCATTCCATCCAAGGCCCAAAGAACTTCGTAGGCCAAAACTTCTTCAAATGGATTAATGGTATTAATTAAATCTGCTGACATTAATGCCTCTTATCTTCTAATAATTTTTCTAGGAGTGCTTCAATTACATTAGCTGAACTAACATCCTGCTCATCACAAAACTTCATAAACTCATCATAGAGTTCACTGTTGAGCCTGAAGCTAACATTTTTTCTCTCAGGTTTTAAGCGTTTGGCCATCTGGACAATATTATTTTTCGAAATTAAAACTTTTTTAATTTCCATGACCTGCAGTATATTACATTTTATAATACATTTTCAACTTAAAAACATAATAAGGCTACCTGTTAAACTGTTAACCCCCTGTTAAACCCCTGCTAAACTCCGGAATTTTTTTATGTAACGATAGAGACTGCCGGAAGGTCAATTATGTACGAGGTCGCCACCCCAGTTCGCGGACCGACAGGGCCGTGAACTGGAAAAAACTAGGAAAGCTGGGAAAAAGGATGGCGTACTTTTCCTTGAAGTGTTCAGATCTGATCAAATAAATCCTTTTTCAGCATTCAACTGTTCACATTTGGTGTTATTTCACGTTGAATTAAGTGTTCATATATGGTACTTTGTAAGTATGAAAGATATTACTGAAATGATTGCAAAATACATTAAGACTCATAGGATTAGGCTGAAAAAGACTCAAAAGGACTTGGCTGAAGAAAGTGGAGTTTCATTAATGACTTTGCGAAGAGCAGAAAATGGAGAAGTTCTATCATTGGAAACCTTGGTAGCCATTTTAGAAGTTTTTGGTGACCTTGAAAATTTAAAATTATTGTTTGTGATCAATGATCAAACCCCCAGGAGCTTATTGAGTCAAAATGATAAGCATAGAAAAAGGGTGAGAAAAAGAAAAGACGAAGAGACTAAAGAGTGGGTATGGGGAGATGAAATAGAGTGAGCAAAGTGAATGTTGCTGAAGTTTTTATGTGGGGAAGTAGGATTGGAATCGTAAGGTGGGATGAAGGTAGAGAGATTGCTGAGTTTCAATATGATGAAAAATTTGTTGCATCAAGTATCCAAGTTTATCCAATTACAATGCCTCTGTCTGATAAGGTGTATTCTTTTCCAGCATTAGATCGAGATACATTCAAAGGGCTACCAGGTTTTTTAGCGGACTCACTTCCAGATAAATTTGGAAACAAGTTGATTGATGAGTGGCTTGAAAGGCAAGGCAGAGAGCTTAGTGATTTCTCACCTGTAGAGAGGCTTTGTTATATAGGGGATAGAGGGATTGGTGCATTAGAATACCGACCTTCTAAGAAAATGATGAAAGAAGTCAATGATACAGTCGCAATAGATGAAATGGTTAAGCTAGCAACTAACATCGTTTCTGGGAAAAAAAATAAGTCAGTTAATTCTGACGATGAGAATTTGTTGGC
>SKGZ01000117.1 GCA_007117175.1 Bacteriovoracales bacterium
AGGTGGATTCTTTGATCTCTTTGACGGGCGAATTGCTCGCTTAACAGGGACTCAGTCCAGCTTTGGAGAGCAGTTTGACTCTCTAAGTGATTTGGTGACCTTTGGCTTTGCTCCCAGTTTAATTTTCTACTATAGCTTTTTAGAAGATTATAACCGGCTGGGAATTTTTAGCAGTTTCTTGTTTTTATTATGTGCTGCTTTAAGATTGGCGCGCTTTAATAGTAATCTTTCCCATATCTCCTCTGATTTTTTTCAGGGTCTACCCAGTCCATCTGCCGCCATTGCATTGGTGGGTTATACCTGGTTTGCCCTAGAGTTTCCCATGGTGCACGAAGTAAGATTTTTAAGTGTGGTTTATATTCTTATTTACGCTTTTTTGATGGTGAGTAATTTACCTTTTAATTCCTTTAAAAATGCTAGTTTTTTACGAAAAAATAAAAAGCTAACCTTATTTTTGATGTTAATCTTAATTTACTCCATGTTACTCTATGAGCAAATTCTAGTTCTGATTGTGATTAATCTCTATATTCTGATTAATGTTTTATGGTTTTTAAAAAACCGATCTCAATTTAAGTCCTTTGATCTCATCGGTAGTGAAGAGGAGGAGACTGCCAGCGATGCAGACTCACTTTAAGGCGGTCATTGCCTATGATGGAACCGGTTATCACGGCTGGCAAATTCAAGACAAGCAAGCAACGATACAAGGAGAGTTAACAGCTTGCCTCAAGGAGCTTTTTAGCTGTGAGAGTTCGATTCTAGGGGCTAGCCGCACCGACAGTGGAGTGCATGCTCAGGGTCAAGTGGCTAAGATTTCAATCCAAAGAGACATTCAGAGCACTGATTTAAAAAACGCTTTAAATAGTAGGCTTAGTGAGCAGATTCGAATTTTAGATTTACGGCCTTGCTCGCCAGAATTTCATCCTATTGCTGACGCTAGACAAAAGACCTATCACTATTACCTCAGTCAATCAGCGAAGCCACCACTGTTTCTGCAACGATTTGTCAGTACCAGTTATCCCATTTTGGATTTGAGTCTAATGAGTCAAGCAATCAAACTCTTTCAAGGCCAACATGATTTTCAAAACTTTTACTGCTTAGGAAGTGATGTTAAAAGTACGGTCCGGACAATTTTTCACGCAGAGCTTTTTGAGTTACCAGCAACGATGAATCACTTTTCTTTTTCCGATGATAAACTCATTGTCATGAGTTTTACCGGGAATGGATTTTTAAAGCAAATGGTGCGCTTAATGGTGGGGGCATTGATCCAATTGGGACGAGGAAAAATAGCCTTAGCTGATATTGAAAAGGCCCTTCAACCGCAAAAAGGGGAGATCAACTCCCAAAAATTATCAGCTGTGGCAGCGGCTAATGGGCTGCATTTAAGACAGATTGACTACTCCCATGATGATTAGGCGACAGATTCAGAATCTTGCCAGTCAGCGAAGGCCAAAAGTCCTGGGTGAACCTTAAGAGCATGTGCCAGCACTTTTGCTCTTTCAATACCCAGTGTAATTCGATCGTTCTCAAGGGATGAAATAGTTGCCTGCTTCAAACCTGTTAAATCAGCTAGTTCATTTTGAGAGAATCCATTGAGCTCTCTGTAAATTTTAACTGCTTTACCTGGAGTTAAGTCACCATAACGTTTGTCATTGATAAAATCTTCCATTAAAGCATTTTTTAGATTTTTTCCAAGTTTCATAACTTTCTCCTGTAATCGTGAGGTGTGACTTCAAGTACATAAATCATTAATTCATTATCTACTGGATAATAGATAACACGCCATTGTCTATTGAGTGATGAGGAGCGAGCACCAGCCCATTCACCTTTAAGAGCATGATCTCGGTAACCGTTAATGGCCTTAAGTCCTTGAGTTCCACTCATTTGGGCTATATTTTTCCAAGCATCAAAGGCATTCCTTATTTCAATTGGTGCTTTTCTTAAGACTCTATCAGAAGACTTAGAGATATGAATTCGCCACATTATCTAATGGTAATATATCTTAAAAGTAATGTCAAGTTAAAGGATCTTTGTGCGACTCGTTAACTAGTGAATAGTCAAGCTAGAATTGCCTATTAAGCCTAATTGTGTTAAGAATAAGCAAATTTTTTTGAAAGGGAAGGATTATGTCTTACACATTAGAAAACATCAATGATTGCACCAAAAAACTTATTTTTAATTTTGAATCAGTGGATCTTGCGAATGAGGTTCAGGAGGCGTTAAAGCAAAAGCAAAAAACCGCAAGCTTTAAAGGTTTTCGGAAAGGTAAGGTTCCTCTTTCAATGATTTCGCAGGCCTATGGCAATCAGGCCGAAAATGAGGCTCTTTATAATTTTATTTCTAAGCAATTTTTTGAAGCTGTTCAAAAAGAAGGTTTAAACCCTGTGGGTTATCCTAAGTTTGATAAGACTCAATATGAGGCAAGTAAAAAGAGTGTCCAGTTTGAAGCATTAGTAGAAGTTTTTCCAACAGTAGAAGTCAAAGACTTTTCAAAGTATAAGTTTGAAAGAAAAAGTGATCAAGTCAGTGATGAGGAAATTGAGAAAATGAAGCAGCAGTACTTGAGCTCTAAGGCGATTATGCAAGAGGTGAAGGAAGATCGTGCGGTGAAAATGGGTGATTACACTGTTATTAATTTTGAAGGTGAAAAAGAAGATGGAATTCGTCCCGATAATATGAAGGGGCAGGACTTTAATTTAGAAATTG
>SKGZ01000118.1 GCA_007117175.1 Bacteriovoracales bacterium
ATCAACCGGACTTGCTAGGAAGGTGAGTCCTCAATGACCAGGATTAGATTTAGGATGAATTTAATCAAAGTAAAGGGAGATCGTCATGGATCAAAAATTTCTTGAAGAGATGGAAAATTTTTTCAATGAAAGACTCGAGGACTTAGATTTTTATCAAAGTACCTATTCTCCAGTCAAGGCCCAAGGGGGGGGAGACATCGTTGATCAACTCAATGCAGAAGTAGACAATGCCTTTCAGTTAAAAATTAAGAAGCGAAACAGTGCCTATCGGCAAAAGCTTATTGCGGCCATGGAAAAAATTCAAAACAAAACCTATGGTCACTGTGAAGAATGTGGAGAGGAAATCGGAGAACAGAGATTACGGGCTAGGCCTACTGCTCAAATGTGTATTTGTTGCAAAGAAGAACTGGAGGGTATTGAAAACTCCACTGCTGACTCACCTCAGCGAGTGTTGAGTTTCAGCGCTAAAAACCCTCCTACATCTTGGTCAGCGACAGCTTGTGAGCAGAGTGAAACGAAAGGTCTTAGCGAAGATTGGAAGAAATTTGTGGGCTAAATGAGCTGATTTTTTCTTGGCAAAGTCCGCTCGAACTGGCTATGGTTTTAGCTTAAAACGACAGTTCGAGGGGACTTTTTATGATTCAAAAATTTTTAGATTTTGTTGAGCGAGTGGGGAATCGTCTTCCCGATCCAGTCACCATATTTTTAGCATTTTGTTTTTTAATACTTGGAGTTTCTTGGCTGGGGAGTCTACTTTCATTGAGTGTGACTCACCCTGTTGAGGGGACTTTGATTGAGGTGCAAAACCTTTTTGCCAAGGGACAATTTCAACAGATCTTTACTCAGATGGTAGAAAATTTTGCGCTCTTTCCTCCTTTGGGTTTAGTTTTGGTGACCATGATTGGAATTGGAGTGGCCGAAAGGTCAGGGCTGATCACTGCTGCTTTAAAAAAAATGGTTACTTTAGTTCCACCGGTCTTGCTACCGGCCACTTTAGTTTTAGGTGGTGTGCTGAGTAATATGGCAGCCGATGCTGGTTATGTGGTGTTAACTCCCTTAGGTGCGGTGTTATTTGCCGCTTTTGGCCGTCATCCTCTGGCGGGATTAGCAGCGGCTTTTGCCGGAGTTTCTGGGGGCTTTAGTGCCAACCTACTACTCACCGCTCTAGATCCACTACTCTCTGGTCTGAGTACTAAGTCAGCTCAAGTGGTGGATCCTAATTATATAGTACACGCTTCGGCCAATTACTATTTTATGTTGGCTTCAACCTTATTAATTGTACTTGCAGGTACTTTTGTCACTACTAAGATTGTTGAGCCGAGGTTAGGAGAGTGGAAGCCTCAAGGTGGGCAAGGTGAAGACGAGCGTGAGTTACAAACCTTAAAACCTCGAGAATTTAAAGGTCTAGTGGCAGCGATGATTGTCTTTGTCATTTGCTCTATTGCAATTTTCTTTTCAGTCTACCCTGAAGATGCGCTTTTTAGAGCAGATGATGGTGGTATTGGCCCTTTTTATGAATCTTTAGTGCCCATTATCATGATCACTTTTTTAATGATGGGAATTGTCTATGGGGTGATTGCCGGAACCATTAGAGGTGAAAAAGATGTGGTCAGCATGAGTAATGAAACCATGGCCAGTATGGGGGGCTATATTATTTTGGCCTTTATTGCCGCCCAATTTGTGGCCTACTTTAAATGGTCTAATTTAGGAGTGATTATTGCCATTGCTGGAGCCGAGTTCTTACAGATGATTAATTTGAGCGGGATTCCCCTCATGCTCTCTTTCATCATTGTCACAGGTGTTTTAAATATTTTTATTGGTTCAGCTTCGGCCAAATGGGCCATCATGGGGCCAGTGTTTGTTCCCATGTTTATGTTGATGGGATATTCCCCCGAGTTAATTCAAACCACTTATCGAATCGGTGACTCTGTAACCAATATTATTTCACCACTGCTTCCTTATTACCCAATCATCATTGCCTTTGCTAAAAAGTATGATCCTAAAATGGGAATTGGAACTTTAGTGTCGGTGATGTTGCCATACTCTATTGTTTTCTTTTTATTATGGTCTGTGATGCTTATTTCTTGGATGGGACTGGGGCTGGATCTTGGACCTGCAGCCCCATTAAATTATAACTTAGCTCCTTAATTTTTGATGGCAAAGGAGCTCAGTTCTTCTAAGATCTCTTGCGAGCGGGTGATAAAGCCTTGCTTGGCAGAGCTTTCCAGTCCTTCTGCTGATAAGCTGGCCAGGTCTTGCACATGATGAATCATCTTCTTAGCAAGTTCCTTATTCTCGGCTCGACTCCAAAGACGAAAGGCATTTTGAATCAGTGGTGCTTGAGGATTAATAATAAGCGTTTTCTTTAAAGGGGCATTAAAGGCCGTTTGTCCCATAGTCTTTGTCATCTGTTGAAATCGCTTCATGTTTTGATCAATCTTAAAATAAGCAATCGAGTTTGATTGCAAGTTTTTGGCCTCAATTTCTAGAAGCTCTTTTTGCTCTGGAGTACTCACCAGTACTTCTTTGAAAATCTCTGCAATTTCTAAATCTTCTTTGCTGGCGTTACTTGATTCAATTAGGTTTTCAAACTCAGAATCCACACTGGTAAACTGAAGCTTATTCTCAGCAGAGGACTTCATTTCCACATGTTGAGTAAAGTGAGGATCAATATACTGATCCACCTCTAAAGCAAGGATTCC
>SKGZ01000272.1 GCA_007117175.1 Bacteriovoracales bacterium
ACATCGGAGTAGGTAAAGTCTCCATAGCGGCGATTGGGATTAAAGGCGATGATGTTTTGCCAAGTTTCATCGAGATTCTCGCTGTAAACACTAGGGGGGAGGACAGGGGCGAAGCCAGACTGGTGCCTTAAGAGGTCTTCTATAGTTATTTTTCTTTTTTGCAGGTCAGTACTTTGTGAGTCAAGGTACTGGGTGAGCTTGTCTTCTAGTTTGAGTTTACTTTCTTCCACCAATTTTTGAATGGCCATTGCAGTAAAGATTTTTGTGATGGAGGCAATATCATAAAGTGTATTTAATTGAGTGGGGATATAAGAAGTTCCAGCTTTGCTAAAGGCTGCTCGATAGAGAGCTTTTTCAGAGTTACCTGCAATAACAGTGATTGATGGAATTTGATCTTGTTGTAGACGGTTTTGGATCGTTTGGGTAATGACATCTTCACTCGTTTTGGCGTGTAGATGGCCGTCATTAAAAAAAATGAGTAGTGGGAATAAAAATATCAGTTTTAGCCGCATAACCGAGTGCTCATATCAGCTTTTTCTGTGTTTTGTCTCAAATGTAGTACTTTGTAAGATTAACAGGCCCACCTTAATGTTCTATGTACAGTGTACATTTCTTTCT
This sequence comes from Bacteriovoracales bacterium, assembly GCA_007117175.1. Taxonomy (GTDB): domain Bacteria; phylum Bdellovibrionota; class Bacteriovoracia; order Bacteriovoracales; family Bacteriovoracaceae; genus SKGZ01. Next base: position 619 of record SKGZ01000272.1, read on the forward strand.
TCAATTTATCTGGGATGCTTGAATCAAGTTCAAATAAATGGCTTAAGACCTTATATTCAATTGGGCCATCTCCTGTTTCAAAAGACGACCTAGTTGACAGAAAAGCAGGGTTTACTCTTCCAGAATCTTTTTTAAGATCCATATTGAGAAACCAATCCATCTTTTCTACGCCAAGTAAACTCATCTTCTCCACTAATTTTTCCTGATTATTGCATAAGGTTAAGTTATATATGAGTTCTTTTTTTAAGCTTGAATTAGGATGGGTGAGAAATTAGTCTGTGAGCTATGGACTCGGCATGATCTGAGCTTAACTTTACAGTTAAATTCAGATTTGGCTTCCAAATAGTATAAGCTCTTGCGGGTCACCCCCCTATCTCTTGGATTGTTTTTATCAAAAAATTTAAGAGATAGAAGATCTTTCCTTTAGAGGTCTTATCTGATTATTTTGTTAATCTAGAATCCAAGTAGAATAGGCCATGAGAAGTAATCTTTAACGAAGAGAAAGATGAATGTTCAGGATTTAAAAGAAAATTATTCTCTCTTTCAACGACAGCAGAGGGTACCTCTAAGGCCATATTACTTTTAGATGAAATCCATTTATCTCCAAAATGCTTACTTTTTGTTTTATCTCTTAATAATTTTAAAAGTGTTGAATCGCGGTCTATAGCAGGGTCATCGATCTCAATTTCATAGAGATAAAGAGGTGGTGCAATATCAACATCAAAATGAACAAGATTTTCTAAGACTGCTAATGATACTGATTCTGAACAATAAACCATCTTGCGACCTTTAGAATTCCAACGCCCACCATACCTAGAAGCTCCTTCTCCATCAAAAGCTTCACTTATATTGTCCTTGGTCGTCAGTCGCCAGATAATCAACTATATACTCCATCTCTAATTCTCCCTAGAATGGCCATGACTTCTTCTGCTCCGATATCTGAATCAAGATACGAAATAGGTGCACTCTCACCCAATGCCCTATTCGGTCTCTTAAGCCAAGTGGCTACTTTATCGTCAACTTTAAAAACATCTAATGCTTCTAAATATATACGAGCTAGACGAATGACTTTTTCGGATTCTTCTGGAGTCAATTTTTCACTGGGCTTTTTAAACCTTCGGCTTAACGTTCTAATTTTTAATCCAACAAACTCTGCAAATTCTTCCTGGTTAATTTGAATATCTTTGATAAGTTTTTTAGCAAAGCTTGCCTTGATTCCCGATCTTGATAAGTTGATAATATCAAAGGTTGTAATATCCGTCCTTCTAAGACCAAAATAAGTACCTATTTGTTTAGCGTTGTCCATAAAGACCTCCTGCCATTTGTCTTTTATTATATCGTCATTTGGCGTAAAAGTCTTTAGTTATTTTAAAGACCGTCTAAACTATCTTAATGAGGGACCATTAATAGATAAAACCAAAACCAATTTCCAATTGGTTAGCTTGTCCTAGGGTGGTATTGGGATGGTGATTCTTGCGAAATTGAAAATTACCTTTAAAAACTAGATTGCGTTTGGGGCGAATATTAACACCTAATGTAATAATTTCAAGGTCCTGTCTTTCGGTGGTAAGGTTCATCAGCGCTGGGTCAATTTGCCCGTGAGTATCCAGTCTTTCATAGCGAATAAAAAGCGGTATTTTCCAGTCCGGATTCAGTGAGGTGTGGGGATTAATATCATAGCGAATTTCGCTATAGTGGCCTTTGACTTGGCTTCCCATGACTTGTCCGCTGACTTGGTAGAGTTGTTCGGTTTGAGAAAGTGAGCCACGAGTGAGCAAAGTGAAGAACTGCCATTGCCCCAGGGTCCATTCCAGGTAAGAGGAGACTAAGTTGAGCCTGGGATTCATTTGAGCGTTGTGATGGCCAGCAGTACCAGTGTAGCCTGAGAGAGCAAAGGCCAGTTCATTTTCTTTGTCATATTTAATTTGTCCGTTGAATGCACCGTTGGCCGGACGATCAAAGCCCATAAAGCGGCCATCTCGGGCCCAAGTGCTCTCGCGAAATTCTTGGGCGTCTAGTCCCTTGGTGATTCCTAGGCTGTACTCCCAATGCTCACTTAAATTTCCATAGAACATCACTCCCGGCTCAACCCATTGAGAGGGGATGATTAAGCGCTCAACCTCCGGTCGATTGACGGTGTAAAAGGCAATGGGTTCTTCATTAATATTCACATAGCCTATAGGCAGAGGGTAATTTCCCACTCGCAAGTTAAATTTTGGGTGAATGAGAAAATCGATCATGGCCTCGATATTGGCTTCAAACAGACTGTGATGAACTCCGTCATGGATAAACTCGAATTGAAAATCACTATTAAAGATGATTCGATCAGTAAATTTATAACCAAAATAAGTACCAGAGCGGTAGAGATTGGTGTAATAGCTTTCCAGTTCTCCCGATCGGTTTTTACTTTCGGTATAGTGAACACCGTTAATTTCCCCAAAGCCGCTAAAAGAAAATTTTTGATCGGCGGTGTAGATCTTAGAAGCGGCGTTGGCCAGACCTGCTTGTTTGATATACTTAAGGTCAGGAACCAGTTCGTCGGCTAGCAAAGTGTTATTATAAATAAAAAGCAAAATCGCCAAATACTTCATCACTATGCTATTATTGTAGCAATTGAATTTCATCGTCAATTGAATGAGGGATACTATGAAAAAAATTGAAGTGGCCATTATTGGGGCTGGAACTGCAGGATTGACTGCTCGCAGACAGGTGGCGGCTCACACCTCAAATTATTTGGTTTTTGATGGGGGAGAGTTAGGCACGACCTGCGCTAGAGTGGGTTGTATGCCCTCTAAGGTTTTAATACAAGCGGCTAATGATTATTATCGTTTGCAAAAAATAGCCCAAGAGGGAATTGAAGTGGGGGCCAGTAAAGTTCACGGGGTACAGGTGATGAAGCATGTGCGCCAATTGCGCGATCGCTTTACCTCGGGAGTGATTCGCTCCCATGAAAATTGGCAAGAGCATTTAATTCGTCATCATGTTCGCTTTATTGATGAGCACACCTTTGAGGCGGGAGGTGAAAAGTACTTTGCAGAAAAAATAATTATTGCCACCGGCTCTTCTCCTTTTATTCCCGATCAATGGCAGCAGTACTCTGATTTTATCATGACCACTGATCAATTCTTTGAGCTAGAGGACTTACCTGATAATCTAGCTGTGATTGGCATGGGAGTGATTGGTATTGAGCTAGGACAGGCCCTAGCACGCTTGGGTAAAAAAGTGCACAGCTTTAGTTCGAATCGGCGCTTAGGTGGTCTACAAGATCCAGTTATTCAAAATTATGCTGTTGACTTGATGGCCCAAGAAATGGATTTATCCTTTCAAAGAGCAAAACCCATGGGAGTCAGCTCCAGCGGAAAGTTAATTGTAGGTGAGGCTGATCAGCAGTTTGAGTTTGATCGAGTCCTTTTAACCATGGGACGAAGGGCCAATCTTTCACAATTAGCTCATCCAATCTTTGAAAATGCCCAAGTGGATGCACACACCATGCAGTTAAAGGGGCATCCCCATATTTTTATTGCTGGAGATGCTAATTCTGAAAAACCTCTCTTGCACGAAGCAGCTGATGAGGGGGTGATTGCCGGTCGCAATGCTATGGCTGGTGTAGAGAAAAATTATCGCCGTAGAGTTTTTCTTTCCATTACATTTTCTGAGCCCAATATTGTCATGGTGGGAGAGAACTTTTTGCAATTAAGTGAGAAAAAAGTAGACTTTGTCACCGGCTCAGTCAGTTTTGAAGGGCAGGGGCGAAGCTTGGTGAAGTTAAAAAACAAAGGACTTTTACATGTCTATGTGCAGCGACAAACCGGTGAGATTCTGGGAGCAGAGATGATTGCTCCTGATGGGGAACATCTAGGGCACTTAATCGCTTGGGCCATCAGTTGTCAGTTAAGTGTCTTGCAAGTTTTAGCTCTGCCTTTTTACCATCCAGTGGTGGAAGAGGGGTTAAGGACTGCATTAAGAGATGCTGCTCAACAAACAGTTTTAGCAAGTGAGTCGCTAGAGGTTTTCCCTCTTTAGTTTTTTCTAGCTGGAATAAAATTAAAGGCACGTGTTACTTTCGCGCAACACAGGTAGCAGCTTTCATCAATGGGAGTGTTTTGAATTAACTTGAGAAAGTCCTGGTTTTGATCTTCACTGATCACAATGCGAAGGAGTTGGTGGGCGGGGACAATGTCATCACTTTCAAGGTTTAAAAGCTTACTGGGCTGAATGGTGGCACCACTGATACCAATAGAGTTTAAGGCCTTGGTGATTAAGGAGCAATCTTGCTCTTCAGCGTGAACAATATATTCATAACCACTAAAGTAACGGGTATTTTTTTGCTTCTTGATTTTTTGTTGAGAGCGTCTCCAATGGATATTTCCTTTCAAAGAGTCAATGGCCGCGATCATTTGCTCTAAAGCGGCAGCGTGGGAAATAGGATCTTGAGATGGCTTTAAATGAACAATTCCCTTGTGAAGAGGTGTCTGCCAAATAAAGCCGCGGCCGGGACGATTCAGTCTTCCATCGTAAATCATGTGCTCAAAAATAGAGGGAGCTTCTTCTGCGCCGCTCACTACTGTTAGAATTTCTTTTTCCTTGGGGATGGTAATGCGCAATAATCCGATTTGATCCCTTAGGCCTGTTCCCGAGGCGCTGAGAATGGTAGGAACAATTCCATGGTTAAGTGCCACTTCACAAAGTTCATTATTTTGACCTCTGGCAGTTGTGCAAAAAGTTTGGGTGAGGTTTTCAAACAGAGCAATTGAGGATTTTTGCTCTACTTGAACCTGATTGATAAGATGATCAATTGATTTATTAAAACTGACTTCTCTGGAGATAATCGAACCTCGGCCTGTGATATCAAACTGGCACAGTTCTGCGATGCTTTTCATCACTTTCTCTTCATCATCTTCAGTGACATAGAAGAAGATTGTTTCAAAAGAGTCTACTTCTATATGACTGCCGATCAGGCGAGTTAAAAAGTTTGCTTGAGATTGATAAGCACATCTAGAAAATGAGTAATAGACTCGATAGATTCCCATTTTAGCTAATTGATCAAAAAAATCTTTAGCCAACGAGGTTCTGAGAAAGACAGTGATCTTGCAAAATGTTTTTTGAATATTATCCATATTTCAGTGCACTCTTTCGTTGGTATTCACTCCAAAAACCAACAGTTAAAACTGAGATAATGGGACAAACAGAGGCCATTGCTAAGATGCCAAAGCCCTCTATAGCTGCTGACTCCAGTCCGATTCCTGTGCCTAATGCTAACACTAATGGTACAGTCACCGGCCCAGTGGTGACACCTGCGGAATCCCATGCAATGTTGACAAATTCTTCATTGGAAAAAAAAGACAAAATAAGTAAAAAACAATAAAGAGGAATCAAGAAGTAGGTCAGTGGCAAGTGCAGAATAATTTTGAGTAATCCTAATAAAATTCCTACCCCAACTCCCATGGCAACTGATTGAATCAAGAGGTTCTTCTTAAAAACACCCACTGAAATACGCTCAACAGTGCTACCTAAAGCATTGAGTGCAGGCTCAGCTAAGGTGGAGCCATAACCCATGAAGAAAGCAAAAAACAAGACCACTAAATAGCCCTTCATATTCCAGCCTGCTTCACTTTGCCAAAGTGGACCATAGCGCAGCGGGTAAGTATAAGTCATCTTTTGCTTGTCAAAGTATTGCTCTTCAAAAAGAATCTCTTGGGTTTGATTCTGCGGATTTAAAAAATAAAAGAATGTTTCAATCTCTCCACTGGAGTTATAGCGATAATAGGTTTTTTGAGGATCAAAGTTTTCAATGGTAATTTGTTGATCACTTTCAATGCTGGTGTAAGCCACTGGTAGGGACTGACCAATTTGATTTCCCAGATCCTTAAATCCAGTGTTAATTCCGAGAGTAAAGATGCTAAATCCTAAGAGAGAAAAAATAAGACCGAGAATAATCTCATCTGCATGAAGAAATTTTTCTTTGAGAAGAATTTTATAAACAAAGAACATAAAAGCAATCAGCGGAAGGATGGCCTGGGCTGCCACCATAAAACTTTCGAAGAGTTGAGTAAGGATGAGGGGTTGAGACTGCTCAGATAAACTTTGAGGCAGGGCAAGGGCGGAAAACTCAGAAAAGTCCTTGGTCAGATCATAATAGAGACACAAAGTTAAAACACTGATGATAGGAAAAAGTGAAGCCAGCGTCACTACCCCCAGACCACTACTGGCACCTTCACTGGTGTGACCACTCACCACACGACTGACTCCTAGCCCTAATGCCAAGACCAGTGGAACGGTCACCGGCCCTGTGGTGACAGCGCCGCAATCCCAGGCTAAAGAGACAATATGTGAAAAGTTTTCGCTGAAAAACCCGTAAGAACTAAGGGCCAAACAACTGATCACACTGGGGTAGAGAAAGGGCTTTAGTGACCAGTCTTTAAGAAAACGCAACATTCCAGCTATCACGGCCAGTCCAACTCCGATGGCCACCGCACTGACTAATTCTTTTGGTCTTTGATACAGTAAAAAGTGTAGAAGCGGTGCTTTTTCAGGATCAACCTGTGAACCCATCATATGTAAAACAGAAATTGCCGGCTCGGCAAAGGTGGCACCAAGCCCTAAAATAAAAGCAAAGATCAGAATATGCCATAGGCGAGCATTGGCCGGTAGTTTAAGCCCAAGACTTTCGCCCACTGGCATGATTCCTAAAATGAGTCCTTCCATAAAAAGAGTAAGACCAACAATAATGGCGACAATGCCCATGGCGATACTAAAAGCATTTTCAATGGGAATTTTAAGAATGAAAAGTTGAAAGAAAATAAGATAGAGAATAATAAAGGAAACTACTTTCACTTGCGCCATCAGACGAGTTTTAAAATAGCCTGTCAAAAGACTGATCTTATCTTTAAGCGTTAACATATGAATTTTATTATGAACAATCCTCAATTGGTTGTCGAATGATTTTTATTGTTTTATAAGCATAGTATGGATTTCAATCAAAATTGGCACGCCATGCAAGCAGAGCATGTCTTGGAGCATTTGCAATCAAATCTTAAAACTGGTTTAACTCAGCAGCAAAGAGAGCAGCGCTTGCAAGCCGATGGGAAAAATATTTTGGCTAAGGCCAAGAGCACTTCAATGCTCAAGTTATTTTTCTCACAATTTTCTCAACCTTTAGTTTTAATTTTACTCTTGGCTGGATTTTTAACCTTGGCCTTATCTGAGTGGCTGGATTGCACGGTCATTTTTTTAGTCGTGATCCTCAATGCACTGATTGGTTTTGTGCAAGAGAAAAAGGCAATACAGGCCATCAGTGCTCTGGATCAAGCCTTGGAATCTTTTGCAACAGTTCTCATCGATGGCACTGCCACTCGCTTAAACTCTCAACAAATAGTGAGAGGAGATATTCTGACTTTGCAAGCTGGAGATAAGATTCCAGCAGATGTTTACCTACTGAAAAGTAAAGATTTCAGAACAGATGAATCCAGTTTAACGGGTGAGTCAGTTCCGGTGGAAAAAAAGACTGGGCCATTGCCCCAAGACCGCCCTTTAGCGGATCGAAAAAATTTGGCCTTTGGTGGTACTCTAGTGACTTATGGCTCTGCTAAAGCAGTGGTGATTGCGACTGGTCATCAGACCCAAGTTGGGAGGATTTCAGACTTAGTCAACCGTGCCGATCTTTTAGAAACACCTTTAACATTAAAGATTAAAAAATTTAGTCACGCCTTACTAATTGCCATCCTTTTACTTTCATCTCTTTTATTTTTTCTAAGCCTTGCTCGCTCTATGACTTGGCTTGATTCTTTCATGGGAGCAGTGGCCTTAATGGTGGCGGCTATCCCTGAAGGATTGCCCGCGGCTATGACTATTATGCTCTCCATGGGAGTCAGTCGTATGGCCAGGAAAAAAGCCATTGTTAGGCAATTACCTGCAGTGGAAACCTTGGGCAGTACCACTGTTATTTGTTCAGATAAAACTGGAACCTTGACTCAAAATCAAATGACAGTGACTCATTTAATCACAGCTCAGCAGACCCTCAAGGTCAGTGGTCAAGGTTATCTACCAGAAGGGGAAATCGCAGGGGATCATGATGATCCGGATTTAGATTGGCTATTACAAATTGGACAAGATTGTAATGACTCTCGCTTAATTCAGCATCAAGGCCAATGGAAAATTGAAGGTGATCCTACAGAGGGGGCACTGCTGGTAGTTGCCCAAAAGTATGGCAAACTTAAAGAGCTAACACGCTTAGATAGCATTGCCTTTCAATCGGAGTATCAATACATGGCCACTTTAAATCAAACCGATCAGGGCAAGATGCTCTTGGCCAAGGGATCTATTGAAGCATTAAAATCGAGATGTCTTAATTTTGATGAGCAGTACTGGACAGCTCAGGTGGAAAAATTAGCCAGTCAAGGTTTGCGCTTATTGGCCTTTGCCTATAAGAAAATTGATTCTGAGCAAGTAGAAATTGATCACCAGGATATGCAGCAGCTTCACTTTGTTGGTTTGCAGGCTATGATGGATCCACCACGTGAATCAGTCAAGGATGCTATTGCCCTTTGTTTTCAAGCTGGCATTGCAGTGAAAATGATCACTGGAGATCATCAGGCGACTGCCATGAGTATTGCTCAGCAATTGGGTCTTAAGGTTCAAGAAGATGGAGTGATGACCGGTGCTCAATTAGCAAATATCAGTGAAGAACACTTAAGACAAAGAGTGGATGAGATTGTTGTCTTTGCTAGAGTCAGCCCTGAACAAAAACTAAAAATTGTTAAGGCCTTACAGCAGCGCAATGAAGTGGTGGCCATGACTGGAGATGGAGTCAACGATGCCCCCGCTTTACGACAGGCCAATATTGGTATTGCCATGGGATTCAGTGGCACCGATGTGGCCAGAGAAGCATCCGATCTTATTCTGACCGATGATGATTTTGCCTCTATTGAGTCAGCAGTTGAGGAGGGTAGAAATGTTTTTGATAATTTAAAGAAGTTTATTGTTTGGACCTTGCCCACCAATTTAGGTGAGGGGCTAGTTTTATTGGTGGCAATTTCCTTTGGTCTGAGCTTACCGCTAAGCCCAGTACAGATTTTATGGATCAATATGGTGACCGCTATTTTTCTTGGTCTGGCCTTGGCCTTTGAACCCAAGGAAGTTGATCTGATGAGTAGACCCCCTCGCGATCCTGCGGCGAACTTACTGAGTTTGGAATTATTGATGAGAACATTTTTTGTGGGATTTTTCATTCTCTTTTGTTCAATGACCACCTTCTATCATCTCATCGGGCATGGGATGAGTCATAGTTATGCTCAGACTGCGGTGGTCAATATCATTGTTTTCATTGAAGCCTTTTACCTTCTAAACTGTCGATCACTTTTAAGGCCTTTGACATTTTCACAATTATTTTCAAATCCTTGGGTATGGATTGGATTATTGGTCACCAGCCTTTTACAATTATTACTGGTTTATCACCCCAGCATGCAAATGCTTTTTCAAACAGAAGCCCTGCAGTTAAGAACTTGGTTGATGATTTTATCAGCGAGTTTTTTGCTCTTTCTATTGATTCATGTGGAAAAAAGAATAAGGCTTTCTTTAAA
>SKGZ01000072.1 GCA_007117175.1 Bacteriovoracales bacterium
GGAGTTGAGCTATTTTTTTCTCTTTTTGAGAATTAGATAAATTTTTCTCCAAATTAACTTCTTCCAGTTTTCTTTTAAAATCACTTTCACTGGCCCTTAACTTTTTAGTATATTCTGCTCTCAAAGCATTTTGTTCCTCAGACATTTTTGTCTGTGTCATTGCCAGGAACTGTGACTTATCTTCATCTAGGCTTGTCTTCATTTGCTGAAAACGTTGATCGTTGAAGCGATTAATACCATTAACCTCATCTGAGTGTTTTTGCTGCAAACTCTTGATTCGATTATTAAAACCTTCTTGTTGTTTGGTGTTAACATCTTCAAATTGTTTATTAAGTGTTGCCACTCGTCGATTGGTTGTTTCCCTTAACTGAGATTGCTTGGCTTTTTCTTTTTGCATTTGCTCTAAAAGCAAGTGATCTTTTTCTTGATTCCCTTTTTGGCGAATGGATTGCTGATATGTTTTAGCAGCCAAATCTTGCTCCTTGAGGGCATTATTATAAAAATTAACATCATCACGATACTTTTCATTCATAAGTTTATTCTTGGAACTAAGGGTTGCTTCTCTTCTTTCAAGCTCTCTTTCATATGGAGTACGAAACTCTGCAGATGACTGTTCTTTTGCTTTATTTTTTGCTCTTTCTTGATTTTGATCATATGCAGCCTGCATATTCTTAGCATTTGTCTCAATTTGCTCTTTAGCATTTGCTTTGACATTATCTAGTTTTTCTTGATTAGCTAAGTTAAGACTTTCTACTTGCTTTTCTCTTGCTTGATTAAGTTCAGAAATCTCATCTCTCATATAACTAAAGATTCCTTGTTTTTCTTGCAAGTTTTGTCTTTGAATTTCTTCAAGTTTTTCTTTATACTGCTGACTTAGTTCTTTCTTGCTTTTAATAAAGTCTTCACGTGCTGATTGCACTGATTCAGAAGAACTTTTAGAGAAATCTTTAAAATTACTGTCTTGCTCTTCTCTTAATCGATTCACTTTGTCGCTATAATACTGATTCTGATTCTCTCTCATTGCTTCATCTTTCATTTTACTTAACTTAAGATGCGATTGATAATCATTATTGAGTCGCTCGAGCTTTTCTTGCTGCGCCCTTCTTTCTCGCTCCACGTTATTCAGATAATCTTTTTCTTGTTCTCGCAAGCGTTGATGCATCTTAGAGTGATTATCACTCAAGGTCCGAGCAACTGACTGACGGTTTTCTTTATCCTGTTTCTTAAAATTATCTTCCAGCTTGGAGACCTGCTGCTTATAGTTTCGTTGAGCTTTAGCAATCGTCTTTTGTTTATCGCTTTCCAATTGACGAATTTGTCTTAAGTGTTCTCTCTCTTGATCTCTAACAGTTTCACGCAGTAAGCGACGCTCACTACTTAACTGCTTAGACTGATCAATCGATGTCATCCAACCTCCCGATAAACGGTTCTGACGCTAAGATCAATTATAGCACAGAGCGCCAGTGGTCAGTTCAACAGGGAAAAAATTTACTCGGAGCGACTCAGTTCTTCTTTTACGATGGATTTAAGCTGATTATATTCATGGACTCCGCTCAGCAACTGACCATTCAAGAAAAGAGTGGGTGTTGAGCGTACTCCTAAGCTTTTGCCGAGTTTAAGGTCATCCTCAATTTGTGAGTCAAAACGTTTTTCTTCCAAGCATTGACTAAAATCCTCAAGTTCCAATTTAAGCTCTTTTGCTTTCTCAGTAAGCTTCTCTACTGCTAACATATTTTGGTTGGCAAACATATAGTCATGCATCGACCAAAAGTAATCATCTCCTTGATCTCTGGCACAAAGAGCAGCATTTGATCCATCTCTTGCCTGGGGGTGAAATGGCAGAGGAAAGTTTTTAAAGACCACTCTAACCTGATCTGGGAACTCTTCTAATATCTTTTTGAGATTTTCAGTAGCATCGGCGCAATAGGGACACTGAAAGTCAGAAAATTCAACTATCGTGATCTTGGCATCTTTATGTCCCTTAACAGGTGAAACTCCCACTGGAACATCGAAGGTTGGTCTTTGCGGCCGAAAATAGACCTCAACACTCTTATGCCCCATTTTTTTCTGCATCCAAGACTCTATCAATTCATCTCGTTTTTCTTGTGATAAAAACTGAGTAATTCTTTGTTTTAATTCATCATTCACATGCTGTGCAGGAATTTTTTTATTTTTGATAAAGTCATCAACTTCTTTAGCACTGACCTTCACTTCACCCAATATTTTCTCTTCAATATATTTGTCTTCGCTCAGATCTTTTTTATCACTCTGTTTAGCAATCAAATCATTCAGAATAATGGATTTAAGATTTTGCATTTTCAATTCAAAAATCTTATTCTCAAGCTCATATAGCTCTGACTCTATACCTGAACGGAGTTGTTGTTTGGTCACTGTTTGATCTAAGTATCGAGCAGCTAAATCCTCCTCTTCAGTGACCTTATACTGAAACAAAGATGTGGAATTGCTCTGAGAACAAGAAGATATCACCACAAGTCCAAACACAAGATAAACAAATTTCATTTCAACTTCTCCTTATTAATAATATTAAACCCACTGTCCATTTAGTATGCTTATATTTTAAGATTTTTTCAACCAAAGACAAAAGTTGCGATAGCCTTCATGACTTTGAATCATCTCATGGTGAATGCCAGAACAAGAAATCTGCCCTTTTTCAACAAAA
>SKGZ01000300.1 GCA_007117175.1 Bacteriovoracales bacterium
AAGTGCTAAAAATGAGATGAGAGTATTGTTGTGGTGATGATTCATTTTTTATTCCCCTTTTTCTACTTTAATACTTACCTTCGTCTGTCGGCAGTTAAGGCGAGATTCTTGAGTGCTATCTTAGTTGAGTTCATTGCCCAGAAATGATTTTCAATAATGAAAACTTTTAATTTTGGGGACTTAGAATTTTTAGAAAGTTTTTTGGCGTGCCCATTTTTCTAGGCGGGTTCAATTATTTTTTAAATGCACTGCCCATAAAAGGAGTCTTTAGATTAATGGAGTAAGGACTTAATTTCATCCAGGGTGATTTTGGAGTCAAAGGACTTGGATTCGCCCTGGCCTAAAAGTTCGTTGAAGAGCTCGCGCTTCATGGATTGTAATTTTAAAACTTTTTCTTCTACCGAGTTTTTGATAATGGGTCGGTAGACGGTGACTTTGTTGGTCTGGCCGATGCGGTGGGCGCGATCGATGGCCTGATTTTCTACGGCGGGGTTCCACCAGGGGTCCATGATGAAGATATAATTGGCCTTGGTAAGGTTGAGTCCCACGCCACCGGCCTTTAAGCTAATGAGAAAAAGCTTTACTTGGCTGTTTTGAAAACGATCCACCTGTTGCTGCCTTTTTTGCATGGTTTGACTGCCATCAATGCGAGCAAAGCCCCAATTGCGTTTTTTGAACTCAGTTTGAATAAAATCTAAGTAGGTGGTGAATTGACTAAAGATCAGCACTTGGTGATCTTCTTGTAGGATTTGTTCTAATTGCTCTAAAAGATATTCAATTTTAGTAGAGAGAAATTCAGCCTTATCCTGCCAAAGGCAGAGTTGGCGAAGTTCCAGTAAGTTTTTTAAGACCTGGCCAAATTGATTCTTGGGTTTTTGTGGTTGCAGCACTTCGTTTTGAATTTCTTTTAAGCGTTTTTGATAATAGGCCTCTTCAGTGCTAGAAAGTGCTAGCACCACTTGGTGTTCTTCCTTGTCGGGAAGTTCAGTGAGCACTTGGGATTTAGTTCGTCTCAGTAAGAAGGGCTTGGCAGTGGTGCGAGCCACAATGCGATTTTCATTGCTGGCCGAACGTGAAAGGTTGGTGGTCCCCCAAATGCCAGGTAAGCTCAGATCCATAATATTGTAAAACTCGAGCAGATCATTTTCCACTGGTGTCCCAGTGAGGCAGAGACGAAACTTTGCCTGAATATTACGAGCGGTATAGGCTCCCAAAGACTTCACGTTTTTTAGGTGGTGCACCTCATCCATGACCAGCACATCAAAATTGAGTTTTTGGAAGGTTTGATCAAAGTCTCGTTTAATAATGCCATAGCTAGTAATAATAATCTTTTCATCACCCTTAAGCTGACGATCAGTTCCGTAGTAGACAGTGCATTCTAGTTTGGAGAATTTTTTGATTTCGGCTTCCCAGTTGAGCAAGATGGAAACTGGGCAGGCAATCAACACTTTATCAATTTGATTTTGAATGCTGTCGAGAAACATAATGGTTTGCAGGGTTTTCCCTAGCCCCATATCATCGGCTAGGCAGGCGCCAAAGCCGTATTCGTGTAAAAAACGTATCCACTGATAACCTTGAGCTTGGTAATCTCTGGCCAGTGGAGCGCTGGTGGGGGGAAGAGGGTAGCTAGGCACTTTATCAAGACTGGCCAGTCGCTGACACAATTGTTCTTCTTCCGGGGTGAGTAGATCGGGAACCCCCATCTGTGAAAGCTCGAAGACTTCAAAAATACGCATGCGATTCAGGCTGAGCTCAAAGCGCGACTTGTTCTCATCTTTTTCTGTAGGTTTTTTAGCTTCTTGAATGTATTTTTTTAAAAACTTTAAATAACTTTTTTGCTCTGGGCTCAGAATGGTCAGCTCATCGTCGTGTATAATAAATTGATCATTCAGTGGTGCATTTTTAATAAATTCCAGGTCTTGGTGATCAATCTCCATGGAGAGTTCAAACCAATTCATAGGGGTTTGATTTCGACTAAATTTAACCTGACCACTCCATGAGCGAATGGGTTTGTGTTGGTAGGTGAATGGAATTTGTTCGGTACTGAGAAATTGATAAAAGTCGGCCAGCCCTTCATCAAAAGATCTTTGAGTCAGGGCCAGACTAATGTAATTATCTTGTCTTTCAGAGGTTTTAAGAATTTTCTCTCCAAAGAATTCACTGAGTTTGACAAACAAAGCATTCACTTTACGGGGATTGAGCCCGTACATTTTTTGAGTTGCTTCACGATAAAAATAGATTTCATCCAGTTCAAAGGATTTCTCCCAGAATAAGATCTCACCCTTTTCCTGACAGGTGTAAATATGTTTTTTGAGGTGGGGGTGATACTTGTTTTCACTGTCATAGGATTGCAGCAGGGATTTAAGGTAGAGTTGGACCTCATTTTTTGATTTAAACTCCTGAATCAATCCACCTTGGTTGATGTAAAGATTCATGACTTCTGGAAGACTAAGCGCTGTCTCTTGGTCACTGCAAACGATACGAATTTGATAGCTTGAGCTAGTGGAGGAGTCATTTTTAAGAAGTGCAATTTGCAGAGGAAATTCTTCGATTTGCTCTGATAAAGTGAGAGGATTGTCCTGCAAAAAGATTTGATACTCAGGTTTTCTTAAACATGACTGTAAAAGAAATAATTGTTGATCCAGTGTAAGTAAGGTGGAT
>SKGZ01000287.1 GCA_007117175.1 Bacteriovoracales bacterium
AAAGATAATCTTTTTGTTTTTCTGCTTCTGCTATTTTTTCTTTTAATGATTGAATTTGACTCCTTGTTTTTTGAAGTTTCTGGTAATCTAATTGGTAGTCTTTAAGGTCTTGCTGAATTTGAGCATAGTGATCCAAGAGGGTGAGCTGATACTGTGGTGAAAAAAGCTTTTGGTTCTCAAATTGACCAACAATATCAATATATGGACTTAAAAACTGATTGAGTAGCTGGCCAGTGCACTGTTGAAAATTGAGAAATGATTGGCTTTTGCCAGAGCTCTTGATCACTCTTTTGATAACGACCTCTTGTTCCTGACATGGATATCCCAATTGATCAAGGTGTTTGCTAACATCTGGATGGTTAATTTGCAGGCGGCCTTCTAAAATAGCGTGATCACAATGAGCGCGAACAAAACGTTTGTCTGAGCGTGCACCTAGCAGTAATTGCAAGGCATCGAGTATTAGGCTTTTTCCTGAGCCTGTTTCCCCTATGAGGCAATTCAATCCTGGGTGGAATTCAATTTCCTGATTTTTAAATGTAGCAAAATTAATGAGACTGAGGCATTGCAGATTAAGGTAGTTTTTTTTCACTTAGTGACTCCGGTGATTTAAAAATTTACTTTTTAAAGTGTGAAAATAGTTCTTACTCGGATTCTTGATGAGTTGAAGTGGTGGTTGAGATCCTTTCATAATTTTAAGTTGTGATCCATATTGGAAGTCATAGGTCTCTTGTCCGTCTAGCGTGATAGCGACAGAACTTTCGTTGCGATCTAGACTAATGCAAATTTCAGAAGAACTGTTCACAAGAATTGGTCGGTGTAGCAGACTGTGGGGACAAATAGGGGTGAGGATCATGGCCTGAATGCTTGGGTGAACAATTGGTCCTCCCGCAGCCAGAGAATAGGCGGTTGAACCGATTGGCGAGCTGATAATGAGACCATCACCTGCAATCTGGGCCAGCATTTCCTGGTCACATTCAACAGTTAAACTAAACATTCTTGCGATATTATTTTTAGAGATGACAATATCATTCATAAAGGAGCGCTGCTGAATAATCTTATTTTTGGTTATGATTCTCATCTCAAGCATTTCAACATCTGTGGTTGTGAATTCCGACCTTATGACTTTTTCTAAGACTTGATAAAGTTCCTCTGCACTGAATTCTGTAATAAACCCAAGGCGACCCCAGTTAACCCCCAGTATGGGTGGGCCGCCTTGTAAGTCTCTGGCCTTCCCAATTAATGTCCCGTCCCCACCAAGAGTGATAATGAGATCCATTTCAAAAAATTGCTTATGATCAATAAAGTGAATATCTGCTTGTTTAAGCCATGAGCTCCAGTTTTTTTGTAAGTACTCTTTACATTTAAGGTCAAGTTGAACCTTAAGATGCCTACGATTAAGCCAATTACACAAATGGTTGAGCATATTAAGATACTGGGAGTTAAACTGAGGCTTTAGCACAAGAGCGATGTTTTGAATTGTTTTATTGCTAATGACATACTCGGTGATTTTATTAATGGTTGCATTGATATCTCCAAAAGGCTTACTGATAAAAAGACAACCATAGTTTTCTGCTCTTTGAATGACTTGAGGTGAAAGGTAAGCACTAATGATAATAAATTTTTCAGCAACTGTTTGAGCTCCTAGTTTGGATTTGGTTTCTTCCATAATATCAAACCCACTAATATCTTGAAGCATAAGATCACAAACGATTTTATCAAAGTCATTTTCCTGAATGAGTTTAATGGATTCTTGGCCACTGCTGGTGGCCATAACATGATGCCCCTTTGCCTCTATCATGTGCTTAAGGGATTGAAGTATGAGTACTTCATCTTCGATAATTAAAAACTTTTTAGGCATAGATCATTACAATTTATCAGTTTTAAGGGGAAGTTTCAAAACAAAACAGGCGCCGCTCATTTGATTATTATCCTTCAAGTAAAGATCCGCTCCTAGTTGATTGCATAGTTTTTTTGATATGGCCAAACCGAGCCCAGTTCCAGTCTTTTTAGTTGTAAAAAAGGGTTGAAAAATTTGCTCTTGGTACTCAGCGGCAATTCCAGGTCCATTGTCTGCTAACTGGATGTAAATAAAATTATTTTCATGGGTGACTTCAAGGGAGAGTTTAGCCGATTGAGGAGTTTCTGCATAAAATTTTCTCAGTTCATAACAGGCGTTGATAATAAGATTAAAAAGAACTTGGATAATAAGAGATGAATGACTGTGAATGACTATTTGCTCATCAGGTTCAAATCGATATTGAAATTGAATGCTGCGTAATTCGCTCTTGGTTAATGTTAGAGTTTGATCAATCACTGATTTGAGTTCAACAGGGCTTAGTTTTTTTTCTTGATTATAGAGTTTACCCAAATTATCTAAAATAGACTCGCAACGCTCTACACTCTGTTCAATTTGGTCAATAATCATATGATGATCTACTTTTACTTTTTGGCGAACAATCCCTGTGTAGAGCTTCATTCCAAATATTGGATTACTTAATTCATGCTTGAGTGTGTTGAAGAGTTCTCCAATGAGCTTGAGTCTTTGTTGGTGGTGAGAGTCGGCTGCAAGTTCATTGGTTTTTTGTAATTTAGCTTGATATTTGAACGAGAACTCTTGGTGAAAATCTCTTTGTACTCGAGAT
>SKGZ01000245.1 GCA_007117175.1 Bacteriovoracales bacterium
ATGGACATCTAAAAGCTCCAATGTCGATTTGGAGTCAGGGAAATTAGGACATTTTGATGGTACTGAAAAAGACATTAAAACATTTGGAGACTTCCTAAAAGAGTCTGTCGCCAAAGTCAATTCACTACAAAATGAAGCCAATGTTGCTGTTGAGAAACTTGCTTCAGGAGAGTCTAAAAGTATTCATGAGACACTATTAGCTGTTGAAAAAGCTGATATTGCATTTAAGACAATGAATCAAATTCGACAGAAAGTAATTGAAGGTTATAAAGAAATTATGAGGATGCAAATTTAATATTTGGGGGCTATCTTGGATAAAATATTCAGAGACTTTATTGATCAATTTGCAGAGTTCTTTGGAAATCTTGAAATTAAAAAGAAGCTCGGTATTCTTGCTCTGGGAGTGATGGTTTTAGTGGGTAGTCTTGTCCTCGTCTTATGGGCTACCAAGACTGATTATAAGACTCTTTATACTAACTTAACTCCAGAAGACTCAAAACAAATTGCTCAAATCCTTGAAGATGGTAAGATCACCTATCAAGTGCTAGATGATGGTAAAACAATAAAGATTCCCGAAGATAAAGTAGAGTATTTTAGATTGGAGGTTGCCAAAAAAGGAGTCTCTTTCAACTCGACTGTAGGGTATGAAGTTTTTGATAAACAGAGTTTTGGAACAACAAGCTTTGTTCAAAAGATCAATAAACAACGAGCTCTTGAAGGTGAGCTGATTAAAACAATTCGCTACTTAAATGGTGTTAAGCGTGCCAGGGTGCACCTTTCTCTTCCTGAATCTAGCCCATTTGTCACAGAAAAGAAGCCGCCTAGTGCCTCAGTAGTTCTTGATTTGGAGAATGGTTATGTCATGACCCAAGATGAGATTAGAGGGATAGGGCATCTTATCTCTTCTGCAATCGATGGCATGAGAGCAGATCAAGTTGTCATTGTTGACTCAAAGGGAAAGAAATTATCTGATAATACTGCTGATCAGATGACAGCAGAAACTGCTAATAAGATTACTTTGGAGTCAAAGCTCAACAGTCGCTTAGAAAACCAGATAGAAGATATTCTTTCCAAGGTGGTTGGAACCGGTAGAGTGATTGCCAAAGTCAACGTGGATATGGATTTTACTGAGAAACAAGCCACAGATACTGTTTATGATGCTGAAGGAGCGGCCATAGTTTCAGAGGTACAGAATATTCAAAAATTACAAGGATCTAGGCCATCTCCTCAGGGAATTCCAGGTGCCAGAAGTAATTTACCTGGAGAAACGCCTCAACCTGGAATCCCTGAAACTCGCAACGATGTAGATAAAAATTTAGTGACCAAGAACTATCAAGTCCCCACAAAAATTGTCAGGTCGAAGTCACCAACTGCAGTTGTCAGTAAAATCAGTGCAGCAGTAATGGTTGACGGAAAACGAGTGCCGATGTTGGGTGAAGGCGGTGTTCCACTCTATGATGAAAATGGATTACCCAAAACCCAATATGAAGCATGGTCAGAAGCTGAAATTAATAACTTTAAGGATATTATTCTATCTTCAATTGGAGCGAATATAGAAAGAGGAGATAGTATTGTTATTAAAAATATGGAGTTTGCTTCAGAGGATTTAGCTGCAACTGAAATGTTATTGAGACAACAAGAAAGACGTGAATTAATTAAGAACCTTACCAAGTTTTTAATTATGGGTTTAGTGATAGCTCTTTTTATCTTTGCAGTGATTAGACCTTTTGTTCAGTGGCTCACAGATAGTTCAGTTGAAAAAATCGAAGACTTCTTGCCTCGAACTATTGAGGAGCTTGCGAGTATTCAGGCAAACCAAAAACTGCCAGGACTAGAAGATGCGATCCCTGAAATGGATGATGAACTTAACCCAGTTAAGGTCGAGGGTAATCTTTTAAGGGAGAAAGTCATAGGATTGGTTGAAGCTAACCCATCAAAGGCAGCGCAAATTGTTCATGGCATGTTACACCAACCAGATGAAGCGAGTAAACAAAAAACAGCATAGGAGAGTTAGGTCATGGAAGATCAACAGGAATTTACAGATGTTGAATATAATCTTCTGAGCGGAGCAGATAAAGCTGCCATTCTACTAAGTTGTTTAGGACATAATTCCGTCAAGCTTATCTTTAAGCATCTGCGTGACAATGATGTTAAGAAAATTATCAGTGCAATGAGTAGTGTCGTTCAGGTTCCGATTTGGGTAGTCAAAAAGATATTAGAGGAGTTTTTCGTTCTTATTAACGAAGATTCTGATTTCCTTTTTACCGACAATAAAGGCAAGGACTTCATTTTAACAACCCTAGGAGAAGAAAGGGCAAAGCAGCTTTTAGGTCAGGCTGTTGAGCTTGGTGATGTGCAAAGTCTTGAAAGTCTTGAGATGGTTGATAGCCGCACATTGAGTAACTTTCTAGTGAATGAGCATCCTCAGACCATTGCTTTAATTGTGGCTCACTTGAGTGCGGATAATAAGGTAGAGGTTTTAACAAGGCTACCTGAGGCGATCCAAGCAGAAGTTGTTCTTAGAATTGCTAACCTGGACTTTGTGTCTCCTGAATTAATTGTCCAATTAGATGATGTTTTAAAGACTGAACTTTCAATTCTGGGAACAATTGATACAAATCAAATTGGAGGGGTCCCCC
>SKGZ01000242.1 GCA_007117175.1 Bacteriovoracales bacterium
AGTGCAGAGGAGATTGTGAAGATCTCCCATAAGATTTGTGAAATCATTGATGCGGAAATCCTCAATACTTCCCAGCAAGATTATGATCCGGTAGGAGCTTCCAGCATGGTTTTAATGAGTGATGTGCAAGGGGGCAAGTGGGAAGAAAAGAAGAGTGCACAAGTAGCCTGTCACTTGGATAAATCCCATATTACCGCTCACACTTATCCCGATGCTGCGGATCCTAATGGTATTTGCTCTTTTCGTGTGGATATCGATATTGCCACTTGTGGGGATATTATTCCATTAAACGCCATTAATTATTTATTCAGTGTCTTTGAGTGCGATGTGGTCTTTATTGATTATGTGGTCAGGGGCTTTACTCGTCTGGAAAATGGAAAAAAGATTTATCTGGATCATTACTTTAACTCTATTCAAGACTTTATTGATGAAAGTGTCTTGGATCAATTTGAATTTCGCTCTGATTTGAATATTGGGCGAGAAAATATTTGGCAAACCAAATTAATGGTTAAAGAATTTGGGCCTCGTCGTTATTTGATGCATCCTGAGCAGAGCTATCCCAGCTCGGAAATCGAGTTGAAGATGAAGCTACTTAACGAAGAGATGAAGCAGGTTTTTCACTTAAGTTAGATTAAATCATCAATAATTTGAATTTTGATTCTTTGAAAAGATTGAGAATTATTGCGTCAGCCGGACCTGAAGGTTGGTGTCAACAATGCAACCTTCTTTTAACTGAGGATATTTTTCCACAACTTCATCTAGATTATAAATCTTAATTTCCACTACGCTTCTGTTTCAGGATTAAATTTTTTTGCAACTTTTTTTTCTGTCTGCTCTTTTCTTTTGACCTTGCCAGTCTTAATAAGGGTCTCAATTAATTTTGCAGAAGGATTGAGGGTCTTTTTGATTTTCTCATGAAGATCTCTTAATTCTTGAACAGCTGTTTTTTGTTTTTCTGTACTCATTTTCCTCCTATTTTAAAGTTTTAGAGTTAAGATAACATAGTTTTTTACTTGGGGAAGCTATTGAAATTATGAATATTTGTTTCTTAAACTAAAAACCTAACTGCCAAAGAAGTTCTTCAATAATATCGAAGCCAAAGTACTTTTGTGATAATTGTTCGCTGGCACCATTAATTTTTTGACTTAAAATAAAGAATTGTCGAGCTTGTGCTACTTCGATTTCATTGACTTGATGATGAAGCTGTCCATGGACGTAGGAGAAGCTTTGAATGCTCATGGGGCTGATCTTTTGTTGTAAGATATCATTGACCTGTCTTAAGGGATAGCTTGCTTGGCCCAGATGAAAACAAAAGGGCGCATCACTGACAGTGCAGGCCTTGATTTCCAAGTGATCCTGCTCATCCACTTGCAGGTGATTCAGTTGAATGTACATCATGCCCTCTTGCAGCTCTGCTGGGTTGAGGAGGGCGGGTTTTAAGGCCTGAGCAAAGCTACTAACGGCGATAAAGCTCAGGATGATTGCGAATTCTTTTAATTTCATTTTCATACCATTTGGGTTGATCCACTTTACTGAGCACTGTTTCAAGAAGATCCAGGGCAATATAAATATCATCCACATAGAAATCGATGGGACTAAGGATATTATGGCCTAACATATCACGTTGCGCTTTTTGAAGGTCAGCATTGAGTGGTCGAAAGCTGGTGGCGGTGTAATAGGCAATAGATGAAAGAACAAGTGGTAGTCCTCTGCGGGTCCATCTTCGTATTTTTCCTGCATTCTCTCTAGCAGGCAGCAATCGATTGACCGCCTTTTTTGCCGGGCGGTAGGAGCCAAAGCCAATGCCAAGTCCTGCGAAACTGGCCAGTCTGTACTCAAGTGTTTCCACTACTCGTTGTTTGATCAGCTCTTGCTTATCATAGCCTTCTTTTCGTCCTAGCGGCACACAGATCCCCCCACGATAGAAGCATTTTTCAAATTTAACCCATTCTCCACCTTTTAATTGTGTCACTTGGATAAAAAGTGAGCCTTCTCTTAGATTCGTGCGCGGTAAAATATCGGCAACACTGGATAGAGAAAAGAAACAAAGTAATAAGAGTGTTTTCATGAGGTGCAATACTAATTGAATTGTGCACTTTGCGAAAGAGAGTGAGTAATATTTACAAGATGGAGCGAGTGTTTAAACTTTAGACAGCTCCAGAAAACATTTGCAGGGTGGATTTATTTTGTCAAAAAAGGCAATTAGAATGGAGATTATGAAAACAACACAAAAATTAATCTTAGTCAGTTTATTATTGAGTAGCCTTGCTTGTCGTAAGGACAATCCGGATCAAGAGGCCATTACTAATGGAATCTTGAGAGATCAGATTAGACAGGCGCAGGAAATGGCCAATACCCATGTGGATGAAATCAGGGCCCAGTATCAAGCTGAGGTGGATGAGTATATCGCTGTGCAAAGAGCGAGGGCTGAGCGAGAGTTTTATGAGCATTTAGAGCAAGATGAAAATTTTTTGGCCTTTGTGGAAAAGAGAAAAAGCGAGATTGCTGAAAAAGTGGAGCAGCAGCTAGAAGAGATTGAGCAAAAGCGTCTTAAAGTGGAAGAAAAAGAAATTAAGTTAAGAAAAAATACTGATGTCCAGGCCGGTAGGAGAATTTTTGGTAA
>SKGZ01000079.1 GCA_007117175.1 Bacteriovoracales bacterium
CAAAAAGAAATTGATCGACAAAAAAGTAATGTTACGTTACAAGAAAAAACATGAGAATTAGAAAGGCAAAAATAGTTGCCACGCTAGGGCCTGCTAGTCATAGAATTGAACAGATAGAGGATTTAATACAAGCAGGTTTAGATGTAGTCCGTGTTAACATGAGTCATGGGACACATCAAGATCATCAGCAGTTAATTGCCAATGTTCGTCAAGCCTCTGTTAATCTCAAAAGAGAGGTTGGTATCTTAGCCGACTTACAGGGACCCAAAATAAGAGTATCCAAGCTGTCCCAACCATTAAAACTCAAAAAAAATGAAAAGTGGATTATTTGTTTTGAGGGGCATACCTTGAGTCAAACTGATCTTAGTCATCCTGTGATACCAACGACTTATGAAAATTTGGTTGCTGATGCAAGGGTTGGGGCAACTGTTTTGTTTGATGATGGCGTGATGGGAGCAAAGGTTATTGAAAAGAGGGATCAGTTTATTGTCATCGAAGTCACTGAGGGGGGAGTCTTAAAGTCCAATAAAGGGATCAATTTACCTGATATTGATGTTTCTGCTCCCAGCTTAACTGAAAAAGATGAACAAGACCTTTATTTTGCATTAAGACAAAATGTAGACTTTATTGCTTTAAGTTTTATTCGTTGTGCAGATGATATTATTAAAGTAAAAAGTTTACTCCATCAATTAAAAGTCGATTGTCCGATTATCGCCAAGATTGAGAAGCCAGAAGCGGTAAAGAATATTGATGAAATCATTAGCAAAACAGATGCTATTATGGTTGCCCGTGGAGATATGGGAGTTGAGGTAGGCAATCACTTAGTGCCTACCATTCAAAAGCAAATTATTAAAAAGTGTAATGAAAGTGGAATTCCTGTTATTACAGCAACACAGATGCTTGAATCAATGATCACCAATAGTCGGCCGACGCGAGCTGAGGCAAGTGATGTCGCAAATGCTATATGGGACGGGACTGATGCTTTAATGTTAAGCGCGGAAACTGCTTCGGGAGACCATCCATTTAAGGCAGTCTCAGTTATGAGTGAGATTATAGAAGAAGCAGAAAAAATACCTCAAGAAAGACCGGCCTTAAGAACTGTTCAAATTTCGAGTGTAACTTCTGCCAACCAAATTGCTGCTGCGATTATCGCAGAGAAAATTAATGCAAAGGCTATTTTATCCCTCACAGATAAGGGCAACTCATGTCGTCACCTTGCACGCTATCGTCCTAGGACAACGGTCTATGGTGTGACCTCTGATCTTAGAACTGTTAGGCGTATGAATCTTTATTGGGGAATCACATCATATTTTTTTGAGAGCAGTACAGACAATAGTATTCAAAGAGATGGAGAAATCATTGAGCAATTACAGCTTGAGGAAAAACTAAAGCACAGTGATAAAGTTGTGATCACTCATGGAGATGGTAAGTACTTTCAAAAAGGCACTTCTAATTCGATACGAGTCGAAATTATTAAAAATGAGCATCAAGATGCTAGTCATCAAGGTGATTTACAGCAGGTTGAAGTCAGCCAAGGCAAGATTATTCTAGATAATGACTTATGTGCTTCTTGTCAGAGTTGCGTTTCTGTCTGTCCAGTCGATATATGGAAAATCACAGATGATCAAAAACATGAGACTTATATTGATTCTAAGCAAGCGGAAAGGTGCGTATTTGATATGCAATGTGTCAGTGCCTGTCCCACTGGTGCCATAGAAGTGATTAAAAAGTGAATTCATTGCTTCATCTTGCTTCCAGCGATTTAGCTAATTTGGGAGTAGGAGATTGGGGGTATACCGAAGAACCCTTATCTCAAAGCTTTTTAAATTTTATTGATTGGGTTCGTAGTGGAAGGGCCGACGACTTGTCTTATTTAACCGATCATAGATGCGAGTTAAGAGAAGATCTACGGCTCGTTTATCCTGACTTCGAGTCTGCACTTGTCTTTTTATTTCCTTATCCACGCTGCTCCAAAAAGTCGACCCATTCACGAGTGGCCAGCTATGCATTGTCTTTTCAAGGCAAGGATTATCACACAGTCATACAAGAAAGATTGCAAATGATACTCAGTGAATTAAAGTTAAGTTTTGCCAACCTGGAGGGTGTCACCTCTGTAGATATTAAGCCTATTTTAGAAAAGGATTTAGCGGTTAGGGCCGGCCTAGGTTGGATTGGAAAGAACTCTCTTCTAATTAATTTGAAACTTGGCAGTTATTTCTTAATTGGTTCTATTTTATTAAATAAGAAAATAGCTGAATTTAAAAAAGCAAAGACTTATTTAATGACTGATCATTGTGGGAGCTGTCATCTTTGCTTAGATACTTGTCCCACATCCGCTATTGTTGAAGAAAAGAGATTTCTGGATGTCAAAAAATGTATTTCTTATTTTACTATTGAGCAATTTAAAGAATCTGCCGCTCCAATTGGCTACCAGACACTGACCGAGAATATATTCGGATGTGATTTGTGTCAACAAATCTGCCCATGGAATCAGAAGGTTCAAATGATTGATATTGATCAAGAAAAAGACAGAGACAATCAATTAATTCAGTTTTTTCAGAGAAAAAGCTTGAAAGAGATTTATCAAGAACTTTCTGAAATGAGCAATCGTGAATTTAGGCGAGTTTTTCGCTCAACCGTTATGGCCAGGACTGGAAGAGTGGGGTTAATGAAAAATATTGCCCCTTACTTAAAGTAATTCATTCTTAAGTCATTCTTTGCCGATCTATAAAGCACTTCATTAATTTGATATCATAAAACCAAGGATGGAGGTCTATATGAAGTCATTACGCTTTTTAACCCTTTTAGTGCTGACTGCTTTTTTTGTTTCCTGTGGAAACAATGGCAGCTTTGTCAAAGACGTTAATGTTGAAACATTTACTGGTCAGGATAATCAGGTCTACGTGGATTTAACTTCCGTATTTGATCTTGGTCTTACAACAATGCCAGCCTTGGACTTACCTCTAAGACATAGAGGTGTTCACTATGGAAGATTTGTGACTATGGCAAGAATTGATGGAAAGAGTGATGTCTTAGTTCGCTTAAACTTAACTGAGGCCTTCCGTTTACCACCTACAGATCCCTATTTGCCAAATGGATCATTATTGCCTGTTGCTGATTTAGTTTATGCAGACTCATTAGTTGAAATTCCTGTTCCTGAAATAAAAACCAGCATTTACTTAGCCGCAGTCAATGGTAGACTGATTATAGGATTTGCATCGGTCATTAAAGGGCTTGATCGTCTTTCGAGTCGTGTGGGGTCTGTTAATGTCTTTCCGCGCTTTGAGTTCGGATCTTCGATCGGTATTGCAGGTATTTTTACTGGTGAAGAAAAAGAACAATCTGGTATTGCCCTTTTTGCAGCTATGCAGAATATTTTCCCATTGCAAGTTGAATCTTTAGTTTATGATCCATACTTAACATACCAGCAATTTGAAGAGCTTTATGATCAGGTTGAGAATCCAGATGAGGTCAGGACAGTCATGTACCAATTAGATCAAAGACTGCTCAGTGAGCAGATGCCAAGAAAGAGAAAAACACAGCGAAGAGTTAACAAATATCTGGACGATCAATTTTTTAGTCAAAAGCAACAGCTTGAATTTTATCAAAGACAACATTAGTTTTAAAAAAGTCTACAAGCTTTACTTACTATGCACGTAAAGCTTGTAGACTTTATCTTTGTTTCTTCTAATTAGAAAATTTCCCATCTCTTTTTGCTGCAGAAGGTATTGATAGAATTGTGGTTGTGTCTCAGATATTTCCATGACAGACTTACCTTCATTATCTCCAAAGTCAATGACAACATTTTCTTCTGCGATAACGCCTGTAAGTGGACTTGTTTCTGGCTGCATAAATTCCCTCCTTAGAATAAAGTGCGAGCGTTCTTAGTTTATTGTGACGAAAAAAAAATCAAGTGTGAAGTCTTTTATGCTTGCTCTAGAAAGTTTTTTAGGAATAAGATAAGAGCTTTAAATTCATGAGGGTATTGATCAGAGATAGCATCTTTTGCTTTTTGTAAAGCTTCAAACATACTCAGAGGTGTTTCAGGAGATGATGGATCAGTGGAATAAACAAGGTAATCAAAAAGACTGACTAGGGTAGTTTCAATTCCAAGTAGCTTGAGGTTATGTGAAGTTGGGTTGTCAATTAATTGATGAAAGTAATGATGATTTCGAATGATCTCATAATATGGAGCATTGAGTGGAATTCTTGACTGAAGTAAATTGACACTTTCTACGGTATGGTTGTGATAGATTTGTTTTTCAATAAGACTGAGTTTTTTTTCTTCTAAACTTTTTGTAGAGAGCTTGGAAAGGCCCATGTCCTTAAATAAGCTAACTACAAATAGATTTTCAATTTCTTTTTCATTAAATATTTTGGTACTAAGAGCAAAAGCTGTTATCAGTAGAGCTGCCTGCATAGGCTGTTTGTGGTAATAGGGTAGGTTCTGCTTAAAAATATCTTGGTAATTTTTTACAATTAATCCTTGATTAGCTTTATAGAGATTAGTTAGGTTAAGACTGGCCTGGTAGAGCAATTGTAGAGCTTCATTATTTTCTGAGTCTTGGTAGAACTGACCAAGTGTTTGTGTGATTAAATTGACTTGTTTGCGTGAGTTTTGCTCAATATTTCCTACGGAAAGACTTCTAGAATTAGACCTTAGTTGCTGAATAAGCTGTTGGGTAATTTCATTTTGATCCTTACGTGTGATGAAGATATGTTGAACACCATTTGCAATTAATTCTCTTATTTTTTGTCTATTGACAATATTCTTAGCAGCAGAGATCTCAATATACTTTTGATTCTCAAAATAATAAAGACCATTGTGAGTACGATTAAGATTTAAGGCAATGACAGTGGGCTGTTCTTGATAGTATAAAAACATTTGATGGCTGATCATGTTCTTAATTATAACTGATTTTTTATTTTATCGAGCAAAAAATCAGCAAAGCTATGATCACTTTGGGAGAGCATTTGTGGAAAAAGGGAGATCTGGGTAAGTCCAGGGAAGGTATTAACCTCGTTGATATATATTTGATTTTTCTGATCAAGGAAGAGATCAATTCGACTTAAGTCTTTAAGATTAAGAATATCGATAATTTTATGACAGTAATCTTTGATTTCATTGAAAATTTTATCATCAAGATCATTGGCTCTTGGGATAATCTTTGTTTGAGATTGAGAGCTATACTTTTCATTAAAATCATAAAAACTTTGTGGGCAAATAATTTCACCCGGCCAGCTTATATGCCATTTCCCATCCATAGAATAAACTGCAACTTCTAATTCCCTCCCCACAATGGCCTTTTCCATGATGACATGTTTAGAAAATTTGAGTGCATTTGATAAGGCCTTATTTATTTCTGCTTCATGGGTAATTTTATAAACTCCTCTTGATGAGCCTTCGCTGGAAGCTTTAAGGTAAACACCAGAGGATTGGTGATCATGATAAAACTGAGTGGCTCTTTGCAGGTCATTATGCTCATTGAGTAAACCAATAAATGGAGCGGTTGGGATTTGAAATTTATCCAGCCACAACTTGGTTGAGAACTTATTAAAGCAAAGAGAACTAGCCTCTTGACTACAGCCGAGGTAATCAATTCCACAAAATTCAAGGAAAGGTTGAATACTTCCTGTTTCTCCTGGATATCCATGGATACAAGGGATGCAAAAATCGATTTGATCAATAAGCTGATGCTGGCTGGTCAGAAGATGATTCTTTCTTAAATAAACCTCACCATTCTCAGCATTGGTCCAGCAATGATTTTGGTGAATTTCAACAATCCATAGTTGGAGGTTATGGCCTTTCAGTTGGTCTTGAATAAACTGCATTGACCTCTTGGAGATGTCATGTTCACCTCCGCCACCTCCAAAAAGTAGAAGTACAGAAGGTTTGTTCATGAAAAGTCTCTAAGGCCTTGAGGAAGCTTCTGTTGATTTAATTTTTGAAAAATCTCAATAGTTTCTTCGATAGAATAATCAGAAGTTTTTTGTTCGCCATAGGCTCTTAGGCTAAGTGTTTGCTTTTCTATTTCTTGATCTCCAATAACAATCATGTAAGGGATCTTTGCTTTTTGAGTTTCACGAGTTTTAAGTCCCATTGTTTCATTGCGCTCATCTAACTGGATACGAAATCCTAGCTTGGAAAACTGCTGAGTTATTTTAGCTGCATGCTCAAGATGTAATTCGTTTTTAACGGGAATAATTTTCGCTTGAACTGGAGCCAACCAGAATGGGAAGGCACCACCAACATGTTCAATGTAAACGCCAATAAAGCGCTCCAGTGATCCTAGTAAAGCTCTGTGAATAACCACTGGTCTAACAGACTGGCCCTCTTGGTTAGTGTACTTTAAGTCAAACCTTTCGGGAAGTTGAAAGTCCAGCTGAATGGTGCCAAGTTGGTGATACCTCTTAAGAGCATCAGCGACTTGAATATCAATTTTTGGTCCATAAAAAGCACCATCTCCTTCGTTGATATGAAAGTCCACACCAGAGCTTTGCAGGGCCTTTTCTAAGGCTTTTTCTGCGTTATCCCAGATTTCATCTGAGCCAACTTTTTTTTCTGGACGAGTTGAGAGGGCCACTTTTATATCTTGAAAGTCAAAGTGCTTATAGCAGATAAAAAACATTTCAATTAACTGTTCTATCTCTGCTTGAATTTTTTCAGGTTGAATGAAAATATGAGCGTCATCTTGGCAAAATGTTCTTACGCGAGTCAGACCTGAAACGACTCCGGATCTTTCATAGCGATGCAAGCGACCAAAATCAGCATAGCGTAATGGTAAATCTCGATAGCTGTACTTGAAATTGCTAAACATAAGCATATGACAAGGGCAATTCATGGGCTTAAATGCAAACTCACGCTCATCAATTTTGGTAAAGTACATATTTTCGTGATAATGCTCATAGTGTCCGCTGGTATGCCATAGTTCAGCGTCAAGAACTTGAGGAGTAATGACTTCTTGGTAGTTGTATCTTTTATAAACCTCTCTCATAAAGTCAATAAGGGCATTGTAAAGATGCGCTCCCTTTGGGAGAAAAAAGGGACTTGCGGGGGCAACTGGATCAAAGTGAAAGAGGTGAAGCTCTTTGCCTAGTTTTCGGTGATCTCTTTTTTTAGCTTGCTCTAAAAAATTCAGATGTTCTTTTAAGGATTCTTTGCTGTCAAAGCATACGGCATAAATACGCTGTAGCATTTTCTTGTCCTGCTGGCCTCTCCAATAGGCACCAGCAGTATTGAGTAATTTAAAGTAAGGAGAGAGTTCTCCTGTATGATTAACGTGGGGACCTCTGCAAAGATCAATAAAGTTTCCCTGAGTATAGTAGGTAATCACTTCTTCATCTGGAAAGTCCTCGATTAATTCAACCTTGAGTGGCTGTTCTAGTTTTTTAAAGAGTTTGATGGCATCCTGACGATTGATTTCGTGTCGTTCAATAGGAATTTTCTTTTTTATTAATTCCTTCATCTTTTTTTCAATGAGAGGAAGTTGTTCATCTCCAATCTGTAACTCGGTATCGATATCATAATAAAAACCATTTTCAATGACTGGACCAATCCCTAATTGAATTTTTTCATTGGGGTAAAGTTCAATGAGTGCTTGGGCCATCAGGTGGGCAGTGGAGTGACGAATTGTTTCTAAATCATGTTTTATCATTGCCGTGTCTTTTGTCCGAAAACTAATATAAGTACTTGAAATTAATAATAACAATTTAGCAATCTGCTGACAATTGTTGTCGAAGTGATCCATTAATTGTAAGAAAAACTAAGACAAGTGATCAGAGGCTATCTGCAAGCTCCTGAAATCACATGTTTCTTTGACTGTTTGTGTTGTTTACAGCCTTGAACAATTGATGTAAGTTTTTTGTGGAAAGTTTTTTCCGACCTCTAGGAGAAAGAAGCATGGATGAACAACAATCTAATTTTAATCAACCGAATCTTAATCAACACAGTAGGGCAAAAAAAATTGAGGCCCTTATTGCTCATTCTGTTTTAGAAAAAACAGACTTAGAAGGTGCACAAGAGCAAGAGCAAGCTTCAACAGCAATCTCGGCAGAGCAGAAAAGATTACAGGGGCAAGCTCATTATCGCTTGGCGAAAGTTTATTATGATAAAGCTGATTTAAAAAATGCAGAAGAAGCTTTCTTGCAAGCTCTAGAGCTTTGTGAAATGCCCTCTGATGGTCTGGCCATGATTAAGATTTCGGGATTCCTCATACGTATTTACTCAGAGGCAATGAAAAAAGATGAAGCTCAAATTTATATTGATCTGTCTAAGATGGTTTTAGATTATTTATTTTCTAATGAGAATGACCTTTGTGCAGAGTATTTCTTTTACAGTGGTGTCATTGCCACTTATCAAGGTCAGTTCAAAGAAGCAAAACAACAATTTTCTCTAGCTTACAAAAGGTCACAACAAGAAAATGAACCAGACCTTGTGGCTAAATCACTTTATTCTTTGGCCCAGAATGAATTTCAGGAAAAAAATCTAGATCAAGCTCTGAAAGTTCTGGGACAATTAGAACAGCTTTTACGGATTTTAAATAAAGGATATCTTAAAGGCAGTATGAATCTACTCTATGCTCAAATTTATTCGATTCAAGGTAAATTTGATCTGGCAGTAGAAATGTACCGCAAATCTCTCAATGAGCTCAATCATAAAATGTGTTGGAATCTCTTAGGTTATACTTTATTGGGTTTAGGCGCATGTTATAAGAAAATGGGTGAGTATAAACTCTCTTTAACTTATTTTGATCTAGCCTTAAGCTCAACCCATTCCAAGACTTATCGTCGTCTTGCTGAAAGGATACAAAGCGAAATTAATGAAGTTTATGACTCCAATGTGGACTTTTTTATTGATAAGCACAAACGACTTATTCATGAAAAGGAATTAGGCACAATAGATTTTAAGCACCGCTTCGTATTGCTTGAGATTCTTTTTTTATTGGCCAAAAATCCAGGTCAAGCATTTGATAAAGAACAACTCTCTCTTTTAATATGGAAAGAAGAATATAATCCTTTGATTCACGATAAATTAATTTATACTAGTGTCAGTCGTCTAAGGAAACTAATTGAGCCAAATGGACAAAAGAATAAATACATTATTCGCGGTAAGGATGGATACACCTTTAATCCCCATGTTAATGTACGGTTCCACCAAGGTGGTGAGAGAAACCTTGAGTCTATTGGCAATATTGAGATTAGCTCTCCTATTTAAGCTCAGCTTTTTCTCGATAAACTGTTTGAGTCAGTCAAATTCAAATCAGCTGGTCTTAGATCAAGCCAATGCCGTCATGAGAGTAGGCAGAGATCTGTATTTTGATCATGATTTAGAGGATCTGAGCAGTCGTTTGAAGCTGTATTGGTGTTTAAATGATGATTCACTCATGCTTTCCAGTATTTCCCGTTACCTTAAGATAGAACAAGCAGATATCGGCAAAAAAAATGAACTCAATGAAAAAAATATTCGCTTCTTTATGATGGTTAAGAAAATCCAGGCCTTTTTAAGCCAGCAGCCAATTCACCTCAGCGATAATATGTCAAAATTATTAGCGCAAATGTGGAAAGAGCAAGATTGTGCTCACAAGACTAAAAAGGAGCATACTGCCCAGAGCTTACTGCAGCTTTTTGAGGAGTTTTTAAGGGTTGAGTCGTTTTTATCTTCTCGCTTTAGTCATATGGGGCATTTGAATCATAAAGGAGATGATAGCTCAGTTGACACTGCGTCATTTATGGAGGCAGTGGACAAGCAAATCGACCATGTCATTTTTACCAAGCATTAAGGCCTGTCAAGCCCAAAGAGCACTTTTCTTGTCAAAAATAGAATATTTTGATATTTATTAGCTCTACCGATTCTATTGCCTAGAGGTTTAAGGCATAGCGATGACTCGATAAAAAGCTAATGAAAAGTATGGCTTTATTTGAGGTGGTTATTATAAGACCACCTTTTTTTATGTATGGTTTGAGAAGTATGGAATTTAAAAAGAA
>SKGZ01000173.1 GCA_007117175.1 Bacteriovoracales bacterium
ATCTTTTAATACTCGTTCTTTTAGCTCAGGCATGTACTTTTCCTTGCTCATAATTGACCTCCCAGCAGTCTCTATTGTTACATAAAAAACTTCCGGAGTTTAGCAGGGGTTTAACAGAAACTTTACCTCAAAAAAACGTCTGTCGAAGCCGCTGACTTTCTCAATGACAAGGTTCTTCCTGTTTTTGATGAGCATAATATCTCTGTACTTCGTATGCTCACTGACCGAGGTGGAGAATACTGTGGACGAGCTGACCAGCACATGTACCAGCTCTTTTTATCTCTTCAAGAGATTGAGCATACTAAAACTAAAGCTCGTCACCCCCAAACTAATGGAGCCTGTGAAAAATTGAATCAAACGATTGAAAGAGAGTTTTATGCAGTGGCATTTAGAAAGAAGCTTTACTCTTCTATAGAAGAACTTCAGTACGATCTTGATAGGTTCATGAGCAATTACAATAAGGAGAGAACTAATCAAGGAAAAAGGTGCAAAGGGAGAACTCCCTATGAAACTTTTATCGAGGGAGTTGAGCTGTATAAAAATAAAGTCTATGAATCAAGAACCGAGGAGGCAACGGCCGAAAACTTGTTACAGTAAAAGTTGACGACCAAGGGCGACTTGTAACCGCTTTTAGTTCCTAGTGCACATAAACGCCCTGCGGTTTCTCTGTTCTTATCATCTCTTTCTGCGGGATTAATATTGTGCTTTGCTGGCATGTGTGTTGCGCTTACTGCTCAAATTTTTTCAGGTACTGAAGATTTTCATCTAAAACGTTTATCCATAGCACTTGTCTACCCTCTAGGTTTTATCGTTTCAATCATCAGTGGAACACAATTATTTACCGAACATACTGCAACTGCTCTTTACCCTGTTCTTGATCGAAGAATTAAGGTTAAGTCTCTTCTTACTCTTTGGGGTATCGTTTTAATAGGTAATCTATGTGGGACACTCTCTAGCTCTTTTCTTCTTTTTCTATCTGATTCAATGATTCATGCAAGTAGTGGCTTTATTGAAATATCAAATGAACTGCTTACCTATGCCCCTACAAAAGTATTTATTGGAGCAATATTGGCCGGTTGGTTAATGGCACAAGGAGGGTGGCTTGTTTTGGCCTCCCCATCATCGACAGGCCAAGTCTTATGTATATATATCATTACTTTTATTATTGGCTTCGGCGGTCTTCCCCATTCGATTGCAGGTGCATCTGAAATATTTAGTGGTTTATTTCATACTGCTAATCCAAACTATTGGGGATCGACGATCTTTATTCTATGTGCTGCTTTTGGAAACTTACTTGGAGGAACACTCTTTGTAGGTGTGCTAAATTATGCACATATTAAGAAGATGCAATAAAACAATCATCCCAAAATATAATCTAAAGCGATGTATAGTATAGTAACTATATATTATATCTCTTGATTACGTAATGGCATTATTTAGTTCGAAAGCAACAGTGAGTGAGACCTTGGTTGGCAAACTTACATTGGAGAAAAGATGGATGCATTACAGGAAAGAGCGATGTTAGGAGCGATTGAAGCCCATGAACTTTTTGGAGAACATGATATGGCAAAAAAGCTAATCAAGCAATACAGCGAAGAAAAGTATAAATCTCAAAAAAAGGAGAATCAGATGATTAAAAAAAATCAAATTTTTGAAGGAACATTAGTTGCGGCGGGTTGGGATCGGCTAGATCGCGTAAACCAATCAAGTCTTTATACTCAAGATGATGAGGATATTCTTTTGGAACATGGAACAGGTATAAAAAAGTTTAAACCTTTCCTTAATCAAAAAGTAAGAATCTCGGGCGATATTATATCTACTGCTCGAGATGGACGAAAAGTTTTAGTGAAAAAGATCAGTAGAATAACAGGTGGATTTACAAAACCAATAACTCCATTGCGGGATGAATTTGGCAACTTGTTAATACCAGCGGCGGCGTAAAGGTGGGAAATTAATTGATACAATTTAGGTATCAAAAATTCTGAGACGAGTGGATTTCTCCGCCCGTCTCTAAAAAAAGGATTTTGCAAATGAAAAGATTAAACAGATTACTCGCTTACCTGAATTTTAAAAATAATATTCATATATCTAAAATCCTAGATGGAGAAAAAGTAAAGAACCCAAATGAAAGTACTTTAAGAAGAGATGATTATAACACCTCTTACTATGGAGATCCGTACGCTTATGATTGGTACAATTCAGAGTTTAAAGATCTCGACTGGAGACGAAGATGGACAGAGTAAAGATCAATATTAGCAATTTTAAGAATCCAAGATTTGATACGGAGAAATTTTCTTTTACTGATAAAGAGGAAAAAGCATTAGCAAGTGAATTAAATAAAATAGAGGCAATGATCCCTGAAAAGATTGAAGTCATTTTCTCAATATCAAAATATGAAGATCTATTTAAGGGAAGCTTAAAGATAGACTCACACGACATTTTCACATATGGCAAAAATTCTTCTGCGATTGCTCTTTTTAATATGCTTCGAATGCGCGTCGAAAAAAACATCATGGCCAAAAACCAAATTCACACCCAAAACACCAGTGATTTTTTAAAGATTTCAGTGCCTAAAAAAGACTAAAAACAATGATTTATTTCCAATA
>SKGZ01000006.1 GCA_007117175.1 Bacteriovoracales bacterium
CAGACAAACCATCGGCACAAGTTCCCACCACTTCTAATGGCTTAGCTGCAACACCCTTATCAAATTGAACTTTATAGGTCTTGCCATCTTTATTCACTTCAATTTTAAGCCACTTAGAAAGTGCGTTGACCACCGCTGCACCCACTCCGTGCAAACCACCAGAGACCTTATAAGCCCCATCTTCTTCATTAAACTTTCCTCCGGCATGCAGTTTAGTAAAAACTAATTCTGCTCCAGAAACTTTTTCCACTGGGTGAATATCAACTGGAACACCACGCCCATTATCTTGAACAGTCACAGAATTATCCATGTGAATAATCACATTGATTTCACTACAATAACCAGCCAGAGCCTCATCCACCGAATTATCGACAATTTCATAAACACAATGGTGTAAACCTCTAACTCCAGTATCTCCAATGTACATCCCTGGTCGTTTACGAACAGCATCGAGCCCTTCTAAAACCTTAATTTTATCGGATTTATATTCTGTGTTTACTTTTGAGATTGATTCTGTTTGATCACTCATTGAGTTCTTCTCCCCAATTTTTATCGTTCATTATTCGGCCGTCTTTAATTTCTAGACTCTTGCAATGTGTGCCCAGTCTAATTTCTTTTTCAAATTCCCGATTAGCCGTTGTAATCAGTACTTGGAACTCTTTACAGTCCAAATATTGTATTAAATTTTTCCAACGAAGACTATCTAATTCCCCTGAAATATCGTCAATTAACACCATTGGATAACGTTTTTTTTCACCCTTAAAGAGCTCTAAAAAACCAAAAAACAAGCTGTAAAAAGCAAGTTTTTGCTGACCTGTTGAGCCATAATCTTGAGAGGAAAATCGATTGAGATAAACAGTGTAATCATCCAGATGTAAACCCCTTCTAGTACTGCGATTTTTCACATCCTCGGCCATTCCCTCTTGGTAGTAATTGTAAATAAATTCTTTTTCATCTCCCTCAATTTGAGGATCATACTGAATTTCAAGCTCAATGGAATCCTTAAAAATCTCCTCAAATCCCTGAGCAGCATATTGAGTTAATCTCTTAATCTGACGCTTTCTTTCTAAAATGATCTCTCTACCATAGATGGCCAATTGTTGATCGTAAGCACTCATTTGATGCTTAAAATCAGCTGTATGAGAAGACTGAGTAATCAAAAAATTTCTGTTTCTTAATGCCCTGCCAAATTTATATAAAGAACTTGAATACTGAGAGTTTAATAAACTCAAACACTGATCGATCCAATTTCTTCTCCAACTGCTGGAATTAAAAAATTCATAGGCATCAAAGGGCTTAATCAAAAATAAATCAATAGGTAATTTTTTTTTCCAAGGCCTTTGATTTAAATTGGCAATAAAACCATCTTGATTAATCCTGCCACTATAATACAAGCTTTTATCATTGGATTGTAATGAGGTAGAAAATATAATCTGCCTTTGATCACAATCAAGTGAGACTATTTGTGCAAAAGTATTTTTCTTACGAAAAGATTTTTTTTTAACCAGATAGTAAATAGCTTCTAAAATATTCGTTTTTCCATTGCCATTATTTCCAAAAATACAATTCACTTTAGGACTGAATTGAATGGCTTCTAAACTTAAATTTCTATAATTTTCTAGATAGAGTTTATCGATAAAATCATGAATCATTCTATCAAATTCGAAGAGGCATAATAATACTTAAAAATTGAGTATCATCTGCTGTTTTGATCACAGCTGGATTTAATGAATTGGTAAACTCCATAATCACTTCATCATTTTCAATAACAGCTAAAACATCCAATAAATACTTACCATTAAAACCAGTCTCAATTGCTTGCCCGTCATACTGAATTTTAATTTTCTCAACCCCTTGCCCTAAATGGCTATTTTGAGCTGATAATTTTAATGATCCCTCTAATACTTCGAATTTAATACCATTAGTCTGCTCACTAGAAGCAATCTTAATTCTTTTCACAGCATCGATAATTTCATGTCGATTGGCTACTAATCGAGATGTGGTCTTATTGGGAATCACTGATTCATATTTTGGATAATCTCTCACAATTAAGCGAATAGAACTGCAAATATTATCTAACTGATAAAAAAGATGAGAATCATTAATGGCCACACGTAATGTCTCATTTTCAAAGCTCGCCAGATTTTTCTTTAATTCATGAACCCCTTTTTTAGGAACAATAATACCTGCTTCTAGGGATTGAATATCCACTTTAATCTTTTGATCATAAATAGCTAAACGGTGACCATCAATTGCCACTGCTCTTAATCGATCATTGTCTAATCTTTTAAAATAAACACCATTAAGAAAAATTCTTGTCTCATCATTAGACATAGCAAAAGAAGTCTTAGCTAACATTTCCAGTAAAACATTCGCCTTCACTTCAAAATAATTTTCTTCTAGGTTGAATTTAATTTTTGGAAATTCATCTGCTGCTGAGGTATGTAATGAATACTCAACATCCTGACAAATTAATTTCAGGTTTTGTTCAGATTTTTGAAACATTACTTGTGAATTAGGTAACTCTCTGACGATCTCACTTATATTTTTACTATTTAAGCAAAAAGATCCTTTGTCTTCACTTTCAATATTTAAAGTCACTTC
>SKGZ01000216.1 GCA_007117175.1 Bacteriovoracales bacterium
AGTGAGCCGGGTAAATTAAAAAGTGGATCCACGATGGCAATGCTAATTAAATGGTTTTCGCTACAAAGATCAGTGAGCTGGTTGACATCTTCTAAGAGTCCTAAGGTATTTATTTGTTGGAAGGCCAAAGCTGCCGGTTGCAGCTCTTGAATCATTTGCTTAAGACTGCTGATGCATGTCAGCCCAGTTTGAGTGTCTAAGGGAGCAAAGTGCAATTGCAAATCAGTATGGGCGGCCAGTGTTTGCAAGACTTCTTTATCAGCTGGATAGAGATGATCCACAATGATCACCGCATTTTTCTTGCGCACTTTAGAGCTGGCCACTAAAGCCTCGTAAAGAGCGGTGGATCTTTCGTATAATGAGGCATTGATGGCCTTGGCCCCAGTGAGTTGGGCCATGGCACTTTGGTACAACCATAGACTTTGCAAGGTTCCTTGGGATCTCTCCGGCTGATAGGGAGTGTAGGCAGTGGTTAAACCGCGAATGGCGCAAATGTCAGCTAGAATTTCAGTGGTGGAGAGTTGATTGAGTCCATCGCAAACAAAGCAGTCAATGGGTTTATTTTTCAGCGAGAGTTGATACAGGTGCTCAGCGCACTCTTCATAGGGCAGATGATTGTCTTGCTCTGTTTTGGCAAAGAGCTGCTCAGCAGGAATATGTTGGTAGAGCTCTTCTAGATTTTTGATTCCCAGAGAGTTTAACATCTCTTGCTGGTCTTGTTCACTCATGCCGATGTAAAAAGGATTTTTTTCTCTGGGGAGTTTGTCTAGCGAGTAGGAAAAAGGTGGTCTTGACTGGCTCATTTTGATCCTTTTTAAATTTTTTTTAGTTTAAGGATTTCAGCAGATTTAGTAAACAGAAACGGCCCAGACAAAGGCAGTCGACTGGGGCTTGTCCAATGTTTTGAGGGTGTTTTTGGCAAATCACGAGTGCCAGTCGTAAAATGCCAAGTCATTGGATTTACAAAGGTAATGATGAAATCTAAGAATCATATTAATTTTCAAGAGGCTTTATGATCGCTAGCGTTGACTAAGACTGCTAAAATTGAATAATGATTAAGCTTTTTTCACAGAAAAACTTGCCCCAGCTGAGTAAAATTAAGCTAGCGGATCTGGCCACTAAGGCCGAGGGCAGTCAGGAGTTCTTTAATAGCTTTCCTTGGGCCAAAGATTTGATGGTCTTTTACCGTGAAGATCAGTGCCAGCAAGAGATCTATTATTGTCCTCAGCACTTATTGATGGCCTTGGCAGTGCAGGGGCAAAGACCTCTTTTTATCGATCTTCAAAAACAAATTGAGAGTTTTCGCCAGCAGGGGCCCCATCCTTTTACTAAGGTTTTTGATCGCCAGCAATTAGTGGTTGATCTGACCGCGGGCTTTTTAGCAGACACTGCCAAGTTATTGGCCATGGGGTTTCAAGTGCGCTGTTACGAGCGTTTTCTTCCCTTGATCTTATTGATTGAACAGGCCCGTCGATTAGCAGCAAATCCCAACTTGAGTTTTTGTCCAGGAGAGTGGAAAGTAGCAGAGCTAATGGACGGCCAGCTTTATTACGATCCCATGTATCAACAATATTCACAAAAAAGTGCCAGTAAGGGGCCAATGACTTGGCTGCGAGATCAGTTAAGTGAAAGTGACTCGCCAGAAAAAATCATCGAGAGTCTTTATGCTTGCAAAAAAAACTTTCGCCTATTGGTGAAGAGTTGGAGACAGGCCAAGGCCTTAGTGCCAGAAAGATTAAAACATCGCTATCAAGGAAAGAGCACTTGCTATGATTTATATCTAATTTGCCAGAGTTGATTCGATGGCCCTTTGGGTGTGTTCTAGGTAGTGTTCAAAGTTCTGTTCACGATCAGTTAATGACAAAATTAGATTGCCGCTCAAGAGCCCCAAGATAAAAGTGGCGTTGTCTTCGATTTTCTGCTTTTTTTGCGCTTCACTCATGGAGTGATCGCTATAAAATTGGGCCAAAAGAGTTTTGAGTTTTTCTGAAGAGTTCAGACGAATCATCTTAAGCTTTTGGTGGTAGCGCTCATCTTGAGAGGCCTTATAGTAAAAATGCAGCCAGAGACTAAAACGGGTTTTGTTTTTCTTGGCCATTAAAAAGTGCACACGCACAAAAGTTTGGATGTACTCTAGGGGTTGGGCACTGGTGGGAGGTAATAATTTTTCTCCAGCAGTGTAAAATTCTTCAATCAGATCCTCAATGACAGCATTGCACAGATGATCAAAGTTTTTAAAGTGATAGAGAATGGCCGAGTGTTGAATCCCCATAAATTGGGCAATTTCAATTAATTTGGTGTTTTCGATGCCGGTTTTTCCAAAACAGCGAATAGCGGCGTTAATAATTTTCTTTTTTGGTGATATTTTTTTTACTTTCATGGGGCAATCTTTTATTATCAGAGGCGATGATGAGTGTCTAATAATTAAGGAGTGAATGATGTCTCTTTACGATCTTTACGCCATTGGCAATGCGCTGGTGGACTTAGAATATCAGGTCAGTGATGGTTTTTTGCAAACCAATAATATCGATAAAGGGGTGATGACCCTTGTTGATGCGGATCGTCAAAAGTTTTTATTAAAAAATATTCAAGGGGAATTG
>SKGZ01000237.1 GCA_007117175.1 Bacteriovoracales bacterium
AAAACTTCGTGAATGCTCTAGGAGAAACTCAAGTTAAAAGAGTGATATACCTGGGAGGCTTGTTCGCAGGAGAAAAAAAATCATCTCACCGTGATAGCCGTGATGAAGTGGGAAAAATACTCTCTCAAGGAAATTACCAATTCTGCCAAGTGCAAGCTTCCATTGTCATTGGAAATGGTTCTCACTCATTTGAAATGATAAAAATGTTAGTTCAGCGACTGCCTCTTCTTATTTCCACTCCTTGGAATCAATCTCTTTGCCTGCCCATTCACCTTGATGATCTACTTGAAGTTTTTCTTTATCTTTTGAAAACACCTGAATGGAGTAGTCGCTGCTATCAGGTCGGTGGAAGCGAGCAGCTCAGTTATGAGCAATTGGTAAGCTTAGTGGCAGAGGAATTAGGCCTAAGAAGATGGACCCTTAGAAGTAAGCTTTTGCATATTGATTTAGCTTCTGCTGCAGTTGAACTCTTCATACCAGAGTACGCTCAAGTGGGCAAAAGTTTACTTCAAAGTATTGAGATCCCCAGTATTGTCACCGATAATCAGTTGAGCTCAGTCTTGAACTTTAAAAGCCCAGGCCAGGCCATAAAGATTGAATGTCAAAAACAAAGAAAGATGGTCAAGGAACTTAGTCTGGTCGAAGTTATTGACCGAATTCAGAACAATCCTGAAATGAGAAGATTACTGTTTAGTGGAGATTATCTTCTCAGTGGTAGAGTGAAACTTAAAAAACCAATTGAGAATTTACAGCAATTACTTAACCCCATTCAGGAAAAGATTGGAACCAGTCCTTTATCTTTTATTCAAAGACCTTTGCAAACCATTGCTGGCACACGCTGGCAGCGCAGTTTAAAAGTTCCCCTGTTAGGTAAGATTGACCTACAGCTCTCTCATATTAAAAAGCAAAATGAAATTGATTATTTTTTTCGCTTTCACCCTAATTCACTCATGGGGCATCAAAGCATTCTTGCGGTCACAAATGGTTTGAAATGGTTGCAAAATTTACTTCATTCTTTAGGTTTATAACGTAACTCTGCAATTACGGTGATGACTATGATGAGCAAAATTACGGCCAAAGAGATGGCAACAGGTAGATGGAAAAAGTTATAGCAAAGCATCTTTAGTCCAATGAATGCTAAAAGACTGCTGAGTGCGATATTAAGATAATGGGATTTCTCCATTAATTGCGCGACTAAAAAGTACAAGTTTCGAAGCCCCATAATTGCGAAGATATTAGAGGTGAAAATAAGATAGGGATCTTGAGTGATGGAGAAAATAGCAGGAATTGAGTCTAGAGCAAAGACGATATCAGTGATTTCAATGCAGACTACTGTTAAAAAAAGTGAGGTGGCATAGCGTTTATTTTCTAACTTGATAAAAAAACGATCGTGCATCTCCAGTCGGACTGGTAAAATCTTAATGAGAAATTTAATCGCTGGGTGTTGCATAGGGTCTAGCTTTTCTTTGTTATCATTAAACACTCGATACGCGCTAAAGAGTAAGAATGCTCCTAAAAAGTAAAAGGACCACTCAAACTGACTCACGAATTGAACTCCTAGAGTAATAAAAAGCAGCCTGAAAAAAATGGCACCAATAATTCCCCAAAAAAGAACTTTATGATGTAAGTGTTTAGGAACATTAAATGCTGAGAAAATAAGTACAAAGACAAAAATATTATCGATACTCAGACTTTGTTCTAATAAATAGCCGGCTAGAAAACTTAAGGCGACTTCACTGCCAAATTGCCAGTAGAGAATCAAGCAAAAGATCAAAGCACTGCTTACCCAAAATAATGCCCAGCCAAGGGCTTTATTCATTTTAGGTACTTCTTTCTTGGCAAAAAAAAGATCAATGCTCAAAGCAATGGCCGTATAGCATAGAAATACTATCCACCAGTTTTGATTCGCGATAGTTGGCATCATCTGTCCTTTCTTTTTCCTATTTAAAATAAATGATATCAACTGCTTAGCACGTTGTAAAAATTACAAACGGAGCAGCGATTGAGTTAAAAATTGTTATCATAGAGTGATGATAAGGGCAACAAGCTTATTAATATTGATACTCATCTACGGACACGCCAAGGCCGATGAATTGCTTCAGGTCACTTTGCAGGGCAATTCGACCTGGGGCATGTCTGATCAGCATATGAATTTGCAAGCAGTTTTTTCAGCAGGAAGACTACGTGCTGTGCGTTTTAATAATCAAACTGCAAATTATACTCAAACGTTTACCTTAAGAGATCTTCAAAATGATGCAACTTTACTCACCCGGGATCAATTGCACCTAAGCGTTCAACCTTTTGTCCGCAGTAGTGCTCTTTTTAGCATGAAGTTGAATGATCATCAGCAATTTCATAACAGACAGGTTTATGATTTTGAAATTCAGTTCATGCGAGTGATTTCCAGAGGTTTTTTTTCCACCCAATATGCCACTATGAATTTTCGTCTTGAATTAGATGAGAGAGGTCAAGGACAATTGTATTTTTTTAATCAAAGAAAAAGTTATTGCGTAGATAGCTTAGAGATCAGCTTAAGATTAGTACCAACAACTCTTCAGCATCTCACATTTTTTTGCAATCAAGAGCAGACTCTTTCTTT
>SKGZ01000175.1 GCA_007117175.1 Bacteriovoracales bacterium
AAGGAAGAGGTCATGAAGTATTTAGTTTTATTCTTAATGGGACTTAATTTTTCTTATGCTGTTGAGATTGAAAAAGTTTCATTTCAGCAAATTGGTGAAATTAGCCAATTGATCATTGATTTGAATCAAGCAACATTTGCTGAAAAGTTTCATCTTAGTGATGAGCAGCAAATCATTATTGACATTAAAAACGCTAGGGCAAATCCCAGAGTGATTCGTCCTATTGATACTTCTGAGTTTAGTGGCTCAACGGTCTTTATCTCCGCCTATCCAAAGCCTGGCGCGCCAAATGACATGCGATTTGCCATTCAGTTAAGAGATAATGTTCAATCGCGCTTGGACATTGATGGCAATCGCATTGTTGTGGCTGTAGAAAATCGTTTTGGGGCCTTTGATTCTATTCCTGAGGGAGGGATGCCTTCAGCTGTCGGCAAGGTTAGTGCTGTAGGAGATGAAACTCTTGAAGTGGATGTAGGGGATGTGCTTAGCAATATGACCCAATCAGGCAAGAGAGAGTACATTGGAAAGCGAATCTCTATTAACGTTCGATCTATTCCTGTTCCCGAGTTGCTAATGATGATTGGAGAGACTGCCGGTTTTAATATGGTGATTGATGATGATGCAGCTAAGCGAGCACCAATTACCTTAAACTTAATGGATATTCCTTGGGATGAAGCGTTGGATACAATCTTATCATTAGCCAATTTACACGCTAAAAAACACGCCAATATTTTGGCAATCACCACTCAGGAGAAATCACGCAAGGAAAGACAAGATCAACTGGAAGAAGAAAAGAAGATGAGAGTCGATGAACCTTTAGTCACTAAAATTTTCCCAATTAGCTTTGCCAAGCTAGAGGATCTTACTAATATCGCTAAAGAGTATTTAAGTGAAAGAGGGAAGATAAGCAAGGATGAGCGCACCAATAATTTAATTGTTAAGGATACGCCAGATATTATCGATCGAGTGAAAAAGATAGTAGAATTACTGGACACTGCCACTCCCCAAGTATTAATTGAAGCCAAAATTGTAGAGGCTTCAGAAGAATTGAATAAGCAAATTGGTTTCAACGGTCTTCGCATGAATTACAATGGTCTGGGAGCAGTTCCCGAGGGCAGAGCGGGGGTTTTTAGCTTTAACTCCGCTCCCAGCATCTCAAATCCCAATGTGCTTGGTCTCAATATTGAAGTGATGCGGCGACTCACTGATTTAAACTTTAATTTGCAATTAATGGAGCAGCAGACTTTTGGTAAGGTGATTTCTAGTCCGAAGGTGATCACTCAGAATAAGCAACAGGCTACCATTAGAACTCAAGACCAGACCA
Source organism: Bacteriovoracales bacterium (assembly GCA_007117175.1). GTDB lineage: Bacteria > Bdellovibrionota > Bacteriovoracia > Bacteriovoracales > Bacteriovoracaceae > SKGZ01. Next base: position 1,325 of record SKGZ01000175.1, read on the forward strand.
GCTTTCCCTTGCAAACCATTAACCCGACGGGTCAGCAGTTGATCACTTATCAGCAGATTGCCGCTAATTTACAATTACAAGTGACTCCCCAAGTAACCAATGATGGCTCTATTGCCATGGAAATCTTAATTGATAAGGAGGGCTTTCGCCCGCCACCTGGAGAGGGTGCCCCTCCCGATAAAACGAATAATCAGGTGCAAACCAGTGTGTTAGTGGACAATGGCTCCACCGTGGTTATTGGTGGGCTCTATCAATATAATCGCCAAGAGAGCTTTAGTGGTGTTCCCTTTTTGAAAGATATACCCTTAATTGGTTGGCTCTTTCGCACCCCTTATAATCCCAGTGAAACTAAAAATGAGTTAATTATTTTTCTCACTCCTCGCATTATTAACCAAGAACAAGCAGGCTTTGCAGACAGCGGTAGTTTTGAATGAAAACCCAAACAGCATTGTTAGCAAAATATCTGGCACTCTATCAAAAGAAACCTCATAGTAAGGCCTTTGCACCGCTAGCCGAATCCTACCGAAAGTTGGGAATGCTGGACTCGGCTTATGAGGTTTTACGTAAAGGTTTGAAGCGCCATGGGGACTATGTTTTAGGCTATATTGTTTTGGCTAATTGTTACTTAGATGAAAACAAGGATCAGTTGGCCTATAGTACTTTGCGTCCTTTGGTGGGAATGAATAAGGATAATATTAAATTATTAAGCTTATTTGCCCGGGCCTGCTATGAAATGAGCTATTTTGATGAGGCCCTTGAAGCTTATAAGTATATTTTGCTATTGAATCCACAAGATGAACTTGCCTTAAAGCGGGTAGAAGAGCTAGAGGATCGCAGTGAAATCCATCAAAACTATGCACTAGTGACAGATTCAGTGGGGGAAGAGGACGAGGAGTTTGATGACTGGTCCACGGTGGAATTGGCCAGTTTGCACGCAAGGCAGGGCTCTGAAAAACAAGAAAAAATAAGTGAAGAAAAAGAGATAGATGAGCAGCAGTGGCAAATCACTGATAGGGTGGTTGAGGCCGAAACTGAAGAGGTAAATTTTGATCAGCAAGATGATGAACAGCAAGAACCTTTGGTCACTCAAACCTTGGTGGACATTTACTGCGCTCAAAAGCATTACCAAAAGGCCATCGATTTATTGCATCAGATTTTAAAGAAAAATCCTGAAGATCAAAAGGCTAAGGATAAGTTAACAGCTTTAATGAATCGTGAATCAGGTGAAGCTGTCACACAAGATGATTCAGTGGAAAAAATTGC
>SKGZ01000269.1 GCA_007117175.1 Bacteriovoracales bacterium
AAAAATCGCTGGATCATCTCCCCACAAAAGAGTATCAAAGTTTTCTTGAGACTGAAGATCTTCTTTTAATTCACTTTCTTTTTTAAATTTTTTAATGCCAAAACTCATTTATTAATCCTCTCTTAACGAATGGCTAACACATCTCCGGGACGTAAATAACCACTTTTCACTTTAGAATAATTTGTTTTTATTAAGTTGTTTAATGGAATATTGAACTTTCTAGAGACGCTCCATAAACTATCCCCTTTTTGAACAGTATAATACTCACGAGGATTCGCAATCTCTTCACCGTTAGCGAGAGCTCTTTGCAATGTTTGATTATAGGCCATACGTCTTCTTCGCCATTTTGGAGGTTTCTCATAGAGATCTCGATACATTCCATCACGATGACTCTGCCCTTCTCTAAAAGGCAATCGTACTAAGGTTTTACTAGCCAAAGGCTGATGAGCTGAATACTCATTAAGGCTAGTCAGCACATCCACTGGCAAACTAAACTTTTTAGCAACCCCATTCAAAGTACTACCTGAATTTTGAATTTGATAGTTTTGATAGGCAAGTTCCATATTAAAGTTTGTCTCTTCAGTACAACATTGCTGCCATTGCTCTTTTCCTCCAAGAGGTAACCTTAAAAAATAATTTTCATCTGGCGGTGTTTGCCAACGAAGTAATTCTGGATTCCACTTCTGTAATTCTTGTATCTCAATTCCTAGGGCACTTGCCACTCGAAAAAGATCTGTTAAGGGTGGCACCTCTACCGTCTCAAAGGCAATCGGTTGGTCGAAATCAATTTGTTCATATCCAAAGCTTTCCAAATTTTTACCAATAATTGCCAAGGCCATAATTTTAGGAACATAATTTTTGGTTTCCATTCTTAAATAACGTGTTTGACGAATGGCCCAAAAATCTTTTTTTCCAGTATTACGAACGGCTCTTCCCACACGTCCCTCTCCTGCATTATAGGCTGCTGCGGCTAACTCCCAAGAACCAAATAATTCATAGAGGTCCTTGAGGTATGCACTCGCTGCATGGGTCGCCTTGATAGGGTCTCTACGCTCATCACGATACCAATCAATCTTTAATCCGTATTTCTTACCAGTCATGGCCATAAACTGCCAAGGCCCTACTGCTTTAGCCCAAGACTTAGCCTGATTGTGAAAGCCAGATTCAGCCATGGCCAAGAAAATTAAATCTCTTGGTAAACCGTGGTGGTGAAGAATCTCACTCATTAAAGGGGCGTAGCGACCAGAGCGATGCACGTAACGCTGAAATCCCTCCACTCCTGTTTTCTTCTCTGTAAAATAATTAACCCATCCTCGGACAATATGATTATCAACCACTGGAAAATCAAAAAGGGTATTGCTGAGCTGAATTCCTTTCATTTCCTGCAAAGTAAAGAATTGTACTAAGTCCTCTTCTTCTTCCGATTCTTCATCTTCGACTCTATAAAAACTTCCTAAAACACAACTCTCACAAGAGCGGGGCTCTTCAAAAGGTTGATAGCCCTCTAATAATTTCTCAATTTCATAACTCATCACTGGTTTGGGATGTGCTGGCTTTTGCTCGAGAGGCTTGACCTGGGAGCAACTCAACAAAAAAAGCATAAAAAATGCCACAACTGATCCACCTATCATACAACTTCCTTTGATTTACAGTATTTCTCATTTATTTTGACTGAAGCTGGCAAGATTGTCATTATCTCAATTGAATATGAAACTCTTCTTTTTGTTTGCCGTTTTAAGCTATGCACAGGTCGATCCCCCCAACTATAATTTTAGTTTAGATCAGTTTGATCCTTTCCTTCCAGGTCAAAAATTTTCCAGCCAATGGAAGCAGCAGCATCAAGCAGTACTGATGAGTGAAAAAAATAATATCCAACTCTACCGCTTACAGATTAAGCAATTGCGATACGTTTTTTCTATTTTTGTAGGTGTTAAAGAAAACATTATCGTCGATTTTTATGCCACTCTTCCCACTTACTTTTTACACGATGTTTTTCATCAGTCCTTAATCAATCGCTTTCAAAAGCAAGATGAATATCAACTTATCAATGGAACTGCCCTTTACACCTGGAAGAAGAATCCACAAAAGAAAATGATCTATAGTGCCACTTGTACTATTACTTGCTTTCCTATTTTTTTAACAGTTTTTAATGAGACTGTGACTGGGCCTCACTCCCTCTATTATAGCTTAAGCGTAAATTAGCCTGACGACTCCATAGATAGAAAAGTAAAGCTACTGCCCACATGAATGAGCAAAGGATTTGTCCCATACTAACCAAATTAAAATATAAACCAAGCTGGGGATCAGGTTGGCGGAAAAACTCAACGATAAATCGCGCAGAGCCATACCCCAACATAAAAATAGCTGAAATCACTCCATATCGATTCACTTTATCCTTAGCCCACCAAAGAATGATGAACAACACAAGTCCCTCTAAGATCCCCTCGTAGAGCTGTGATGGGTGTCTAGGATAGGGACCTCCTGCTGGAAAAATCATCCCCACCCAACTTTCAGTCACTCTGCCGTACAACTCTCCATTAATAAAATTACCCATGCGGCCAAAAAATAAACCTGGACTGCCAGCAATGGCCATAGCATCTGCTAGATGAAAGAAATGTAAGCCGTGCCTGCGGGCAAAAAGGTAGGTGGCAATGGACATACCTAGGACGGCTCCGTGAAAACTCAGTCCTCCCTGCCAAATGGCAATGAACTCCCACCATTGCCCCTGGGAATATTCCTCGAAGTTATACACAAAAACATAAACCAAGCGAGCGCCAATCAACATTCCAACAAAGAGCTGAAAAACATATTGATCAACTTGCTCAACACTTAATTTCAAAAACTTTCTTTCGCTTAAAACTTTTAGAAGATATGTTCCCAGTACAAAGCCGATGATATACATAAGGCCGTACCAACGAATACTGATGGGGCCAATTGAAAATAAAACGGGATCAAAATCAACTACCATGCAACTATGCTAAACACTTCAAGGAGTGAGTTCAAGAAGAAAATGCTATGCTGCTAATTCTAGTGAAGAGGAACTCACAGCTGGCACAGCTCTGCCTACTCCTTGCACAATCTTGGCCAGCTGCAGACAGTTTTTTTTCAATGACTGTTGATAAAGATGATGATTTTGTAAAAAAGTTGTTCCCATCAGCAAATAACTCATCACCTGCTCAGGGGTTAACTTTACATCATCTCCACTATAACTGGAATGATGGCGTACTAATTTCATTCCCCAGCTTAACTGATGCATCTCTCGATGATCCAAGATTAATTGTCTTTTAAGATCGATGTAAACCACATTGCCCTCTGATTGTGTCTGATTCTCAAGGTATAACTCTGCATTTTCATAACGTCCCCAAAAACCTAGAACCCCCTGCTTGAAAAGTGTCAAAGATAGAAAACGCTGAATTAAAATCTTCACCTGATCCACCCTCAGCTGCTGCAGGCAAACCCCAGCCTCCCAAATCTTGCCCCCTTGAGAGTAAACTAATAAAGCCTGTGACTTGAGGCAATAAAGTTGATAATAATAATGATTCTTAACAATTTCATTTCCATAAACTCCCATTTCTTGGGCCAATTGATGCATATGCTTTTGCACTTTAAGGCTAGCTGGGGTGATTTTAAGAATCTTGTACTCCTTATTTCGTACTAGTTTTTCCCAATCTTCACTGGGATCACAGGCATCGAAATGGCACTCTATTAACGCAGGAGCTAACTTAAGGTCGAGTTGCTTTTCATCAAAGGCAATCAACAAATTTCCCCACTGTTGATGCTTAAATTGATAGAGTGAAGTGAATATTTCCTTTAATTTTGCCATAACAGCCCCCCCTGTTTGACTTATCGGCTGAAAAATAACTCAGTGCAGCTTTAAAGAGTTAAAAGGCAATTCTTACCGCTAAAAAATAAGAGGATTTATTGACAAAAGGAGTAAAAAAACATAGAAAGGTTTATTTCAATATTAATGAAAGAGGTTAAAATGAACACAATTGTTGAGATTCAAGGTCATCAATATAAGGTCCAGCCCGGCGATCTAATCGATGTGGAATTAATGAATTGCGAAGCTGGAAGCACTGTGGACTTAGATCAAGTTTTATTTGTTGGTGGAGACAATCCGCTAGTAGGTAAACCCACTGTCAACGGAGCCAAGGTCAGCGCTAAAGTCATCGCCCACGATCGCTCACGCAAAATGATTGTTTTAAAAAGATCACCTGGAAAGTACCAAAGAAAGAATGGGCATCGACAAAACTTTACCGCGCTTTTAATTACTAAGGTTGATAATGGTGCTGGTCAAAGTGTGGAGATCGCCAAAGATCACAAGAACGCTCAAAAATATTTAAAGTAACAGGAGAAGATGTATGGCAACCAAGAAATCCGGAGGTTCTACCAATAACGGTCGAGACTCCAACCCCAAGATGAGAGGGGTCAAAAAATTCGGTGGAGAAAATGTTGTAGTTGGCAATATCCTCGTTAGGCAAAAGGGAACAAAGTTTCACCCTGGTAAGAACGTTGGAATGGGAAGAGACTTCACTCTTTTTGCTCTTGCGGATGGCAAAGTGAGCTTTAGCTATTTTAACCGCAATACTAAAATGGTTTCAGTAGTACCAGCTTAATTTTTTTATTTGATTTTTGAATCATATGATCAAAGCACCTTCAGTTATTTAAGGTGCTTTTTTTTTGTAAAAGAAGGCAGAAAGTTTGAAGTTTATTGATGAAGTCAAAATCACAGTGGAATCGGGAAGAGGCGGCAATGGCTGTGTCAGTTTTCGCCGTGAAAAATATGTCCCGCGGGGTGGCCCCGACGGCGGTAACGGGGGAAAAGGTGCCGATCTTTACATAGAGGCATCTAAAGATCTCAACACACTTTTACATTTTCGCGGTAAAAAAACATTCAAAGCTCCCAACGGAGAAGACGGCCATGGTTCGGCCCGCGATGGAGCAGCGGGGCAAGACCTCACTCTTTATGTCCCCCAAGGAACAGTCGTCTTTGATGCGCAAACTGAACAAGTGCTAGCCGATCTCACCCAAGATAAGCAAAGAGTTTTATTGTGCAAAGGCGGCCGGGGAGGGCTGGGTAATAGCTACTTTAAAAGTTCAACCAATCAAGCCCCACTTTACGCTCAAGACGGGGCAGAATCGCAAAAGTTTGACCTAAGACTCGAACTTAAGCTGATTGCTGATATTGCTTTAGTAGGACTTCCCAATGCTGGAAAATCTACCCTTATTTCTGTACTCTCTGCTGCCAAACCTAAAATTGCAGATTATCCCTTTACCACTTTAGAGCCGCAATTAGGTGTGGTCGCCTTCGGTGAATCATCCTTTGTGATTGCTGATATCCCCGGATTAATTGAAGATGCCGCCAGCGGAAAAGGACTGGGAATTAAATTTTTAAAACACATTGAAAGAACAAAGGTCTTAGTCCATCTGATTGACTGCTCTTTATTTTTAGAAGCTTATGAAGCGCAAGAAGCCTACGCCACGATTCGCGCTGAACTGCTTAAATTTTCAGAAAATATTCGCCAAAAAAGAGAAATTGTCTGCCTGACCAAGATTGACGCTATGAGCGAAAAAGAAATTCAACTTTTTCAAAAAGCGCTGGAAGAACAAATTGATCGCAAGGTTTTGGCCATTTCCTCAGTCAGTGGTAAAAATATTGAACTTTTAAAACAAATTATGTACAAGGCCATAGAAGAAACAAAGGATAAGCATGAGTGAATCAACCAAAGAACAGATTCAAGAAATCTTTAACAGTCATCAACCACCTGAACTGGCCCACGCCATGAGTTGTGCCTGGTTAATTGCAGAACAAAAAGGTGAGAATCTTAAGGTTTTTAATGTTAGTGAAAAAAGCTCTCTGGCTCACTTTTATGTTTTGGCATCCACTCAAAATAAAATACAATCACAAACTATCTCGGATAGACTTAGAAAATTTTTAAAAGAAAAAACCTCTCGCAATATCACAGTGGAAGGAGAACAAGAAGCCCAGTGGATCTTAGTCGATTTTGGTTCAGTGATTGTTCATCTCTTTCAAGAAAGCACTCGCTCTATTTACGATCTGGATGAGCTTTGGAAAGAATACCCTCAAGTAGAAATTCCTGAGCACTATTATTTTTCTAAACGTGGATTAGAAGCTTCTCAAAAAGATCCCAGTAACCAGTATTTTTAGCAAATGAAACTCACCCTAGCAGTCATAGGGAAGTTGAGAAATTCCTCGCTACAGCAAGTGGAGAAAAACTATCTTAAAAGACTACACTTTTTACAACTTAAAATTGTAGAACTCAAATCCCATTCCAGTGATCTTGAAAAAGAACAAATTGAAATTGAGAACTTTTTAAAGACCAATCAATTTTCACCACAGCAGACGATCTTACTGACAGAAAAAGGACAAGCTTGGGACTCCAAACAATTGAGCCAAAAAATTCAACAACTAGCCCCCTGTGTTTTATTGATAGGTGGTGCTATGGGCTGGAGTGCAGATTTTTTAAAACGCTACCCAATACAAATGAGCCTCTCCCCTTTAACCTTTCCCCATCAATTAGCGCGAGTGTTAGTAGTTGAGCAAATCTATCGCGCTCAATGCCTACTCACTTCCCACCCCTATCATCACTAATCCTTGACGCTCAATTGGCTTGTGGCTAACGTAAATTCATGGAAAAGAAAAAAATTGCACTACTCACTAGCGGTGGTGATAGCCCAGGAATGAATTGTGCCATCAGGGCCATCACTCGCTCTTTACTCTTTCACAATCAGCAACCTATTGGAGTCGATCGCGGCTACAGCGGTTTATTAGAAGGAAACTTTCGCCCGCTTAAGGCAGCGGATGTGGGTAATATTTTACAATTAGGGGGCACTCTTCTTCGCACCTCTCGCAGTGCTGAGTTTGCCACCCCTGAAGGCCGGCAAAAGGCCATGGATCAACTCAAGCAACACAATATCCACGGGCTCATTGTCATCGGCGGAGATGGCTCTTACCGCGGAGCTCACGCTCTTTGGCAAGAACATCAGCTTCCGGTGATCACCCTACCCGGCACCATTGATAACGATATCGAACAAACCGAGTACACCATTGGCCACGACACCGCAGTGCAAACGGCCATGGAGGCCATTGACCGCATCCGCGACACAGCTCTTTCCCACGATCGTGTTTTCTTTATTGAAGTGATGGGACGTAACTCTAGCGCCATCGCATTGAAAGTGGGTCTGTGCACTGGCGCAGAAAACGTTATCGAGCCCCACGCAGATGTTGCCTATCAAGAAATTGTCAGTGGTATTGAAAGAGGAATGAAACGAGGCAAAGTACACTCTATTTTTGTGGTGGCAGAGGGACAAAAAGCTGGGCGTAGTTATGAGATCCAAGAAAAATTAATGCAAGACTATCAAATTGATTCCCGTGTTTGCATCCTCGGTCATATCCAAAGAGGAGGATCACCCACCGCAGTGGATCGCTACTTAGCTTCGATTATGGGAGCCAAAGCGGTGGATTGTATGCTCAACTTTTCTGGACCTAAGGCCATTGCCATGCAAGCTGGTCAGGTTGTTCACCTACCCTTAGAAAAATGCTTGCAAAAATCTTCTGGTAGTGACTCTAAGACTTTGCAATTAATTAAAGAGATTTCAATTTAAATCTAACGCACTGAATTCTAAATCTGTAAAAATTATTACACAGAGCATCTTAAATTACTTTTTTCATAAGTCATTAATTTCTCGATTAATAAAGTCATTGAGATTATTTTTTGTTGAATAGCTGTCTTTTATTGGGTAGAAGAAGTAACTGACAAAGGAGATCAAGCATGAAAAAAATTCAATGGGTCGCACTTCCCCTGTTCATCCTACTATTTTTGAGTAGCACTGTTTTTGCTCAAAGACCAACTGAATTCTTAGAATACCACCCTCTGTCTCCTGTTTCTATTGGCAAAGGGGTGAATCGCAACTTTCCACTGATTGAACACAATAATTGTCTTAATTACCAAAGTGTCAGGGCCACTGACTCCTCAGGGGCCAGAGAAGTCAAATTTGAATTTTACCTTGCCCATAACACCAAAAGCTTGCAAAAAGCTTTAGGTATTTCTGGAGAAATCCAGGCTCAAGCAAAGTTTTTCGGAAAGAAGGGAAAGCTTTTACAAAAAGCTCTGGGTTCCCGCGGAGCACTTGGAGCCAGTGCCAATTATGTTCACAATGAAACTTTAAACGATACCAGTATCGCTTTAGTCATTAAGGCGACAGCGGACTACGGACGCTTTGAAGTGCAAAGTGACAATCATAACCCCAGTGCTCCCTTCCGTCTTCACCCCCAGTTTCAGCAATTAATTGATGCCGGCGAACACCAAAGATTTTCTGAACAATGTGGAACTCATTTTGTAGTCAGAGAAACTCGCAAAGGAATGGTCAGTGCGGTTATTCAAATTGATGACTTAACCATGGAGCAAAAAACTAAAATTGCTGCTCGCATCTTTGCAGGTCAAGATCCTAATAATCATAACCGTCGCCCCGCACCAGTTGCCCCCAGAGGACCAAACAATAACCCGGATGGATTGCCCCAGCAAGCTCTACCAGGATCTGGATATTGGCCCATTGGCATTAACCCACCGGGAGCACGTATTCCTCAACAACAAAGCCAATGGGGAGGTCGACAATTTTACATGCAAACCTTGCAAAAAAATACAGGAGATCCACTTAAAGCAGTCAATGCTAATCAAGAAGCTGGTTTACAGTTCAGTGCCAGTCTTGATGAATTCCTTCATGAACTCAATCAAAGCTCTAAAAAGCACAGTATTCGCTTCCATGCTTTAGGAGGAGGAGGACTTTCAGCTCTTGAAGGACTACTCAATCACGACGCTGAAAATCAAAGTTTATCTGCCATCCAAAGAGGTTTTGCCGCCTATTTGCGATCTTTTGATTTACAGGCAGAAAACGCAAGAACTATTCCGGCCATCTATCAATTGGCCAGTATGGAAATGTTTGGCTTTCAACCAGATGACTTTCAAATCAATCGTTTCTTACTAGAAACAATTTACTATGAATACACTCAGATCCAATCCAACCTCAACAAAATAAATGAGATTCTTAATAATCCAAGAACTCATCGCTATAGTCATGACCTCAATCAACTCAAGGCCCAATATCAAGGAAACTTAACCATTCTTTGGGACATGGCCCAAAAAGTTTTAAAAGGTGACCTCAGCTTGAGTCAAGATGATATTCCCCATCGAGACCAACTGAATCTACTTTCCTACCAAGTGAGCGTTGAAACTCATAAAAATTCTTTTGAATGCCAAGTCACAGGTCAAATGCGCTGTGGAGATCGCAGAGGATTTTTCACCCCTAGAAGTCATACATGGAATGCCTATTTTTTAATTGCTGGCCAGGTCCTTAATATGGAGAATATGGCATTGCTTGAAGTTTGGGCAGGAGATAGAATTCTTCCCAAACAAAGACTGGTGCAATCAAGTGTTCCCAGCCGCAACACTCACTTAAGTATCGACAATAATGGTTACTTCAAGATACGTTTTGCTCGCTATAATCCTCAACATGAAGTAGAAGCTTATCACCAAATTTTAGCCAACCTCCCCTATCTTTATCTTAAAGTAGTAGATACTGAGGGGAATGAAGAAACTTTAGAGCTAGGACAAGCGCAAGCGAAAGGTCCTCATGCTAATTTTACCGAAAATCCTAATCCGGACTTTACGCAGTTCTCCAGCTTAAATCATTAATAGTACTTAGTAATGACTGAGCGTCTATACAATGGTTGAAAGCAGAGTCAGGAAGAGAAACTAATTTAAACTGATCATCGAGTTGAGCAGCTTGATAGTAGGCTGCTCCTGCCACCGAAATCACTCCTTGAGTACTGACTCGTCCTGCACAATAACAGTCCTTT